>DASQRJ010000460.1:0-17616 GCA_035642955.1 Acidobacteriaceae bacterium | reverse complement strand
CGGAGTGCGACACCGTAACCGCCACCTGTTCGTCGGCGATCAAGTCTTCCAGTTGCAGCTCCGCGGTCTCATCCAGGATCTGGGTGCGGCGCTCGTCGCCGAAGTCCTTACGGATCTGCTCCAGCTCCTTGATGATGACCGAGCGCAGCTTCTTCTCCGAGGCCAGGATGGATTCGTACTCGGCGATGTTGTCACGCACCAGCTTCAACTCATTCTGCAGTTCGTCAATGGAAAGCTGGGTGAGGCGATAGAGCTGCAGTTCGAGGATGGCGTCGATCTGGCGATAGCTCAGGATGAGTGTCGCCGCGGTCTGCGTGGCCATATCGATGCCGTACTTCGCCGCATCGAGCGACACGCCCTTCAGTTCCGCGCCACGTAACTGGATTTTCGTGCCGGAGAAGAAGCGGAAGAGGTTTTCGCGGGCATCCGCGCGCGATGAGGATCCGCGGATGATCTTGATCACGCTGTCGAGATGGTCGAGCGCGATCTGATAACCGAGCAGGATGTGCTCGCGCTCGCGTGCCTTGCGCAACAGGTAGGCGGTGCGGCGACGAACAACGTCGACGCGATGGTCGATGAAGTGGCGGATCGCATCCGGCAGGGGCAGTTCGCGCGGCTGGCCGTTGACCACCGCGAGGAAGATCATGGAGAAACTCTCCTGCATCTGCGTGTGCTTGTAGAGCTGGTTCAGCACGATCTGCGCCTCGGAGCCGCGCTTGAGTCCGATGACAATCCGCATGCCGTCACGGTCGCTCTCGTCGCGGAACTCATCGCGCGCGATGTCCGTGATGACGCCGTCGTTCACCAGGTCGGCGATGCGCTCGATCAGCTTCATCTTGTTCACCTGGTAGGGAATCTCGGTGACCACGATGGCTTGCCTGCCACCGGAGATGTTCTCGATGGCGCACTTGGCGCGCATCAGGAAGCGGCCACGTCCGGTGCGATAGGCCTCTGGAATGCCGCTGCGCCCGTAGATGAAGCCGCCGGTCGGGAAGTCCGGTCCCTGCACGTGCTTCAGCACCTCAGCCAGTCCCGCGTGGGGATTGTTCACCAGCTCGATGGTGGCGTTGACGATCTCGGTCAGGTTATGGGGCGGAATGTTGGTCGCCATGCCCACGGCGATGCCGTTGGAGCCGTTCACGATGAGGTTGGGAATGCGCGCAGGCAGCACCGAGGGTTCAAGCGTGCTCTCGTCGTAGTTGGGGACCATATCGACCGTATCCTGGTCGATATCCGCGAGCATCTCGCCCGCGATGCGCATCATGCGGGCTTCGGTGTATCGCATGGCCGCCGGCGGGTCACCGTCGACGGAGCCGAAGTTGCCCTGGCCGTCGATCAGCGGATACCGCAGACTGAAGGGCTGCGCCAGGCGCACCATCGCATCGTAAAGAGCTGTGTCGCCGTGCGGATGGTACTGGCCCATGGCCTGCCCCACCACCTTGGCGCACTTGGTGTACTTCTTGTTGTGCTGCAGTCCCATCTCGTGCATCGTGTACAGGATGCGGCGGTGCACCGGCTTTAGCCCGTCACGAACATCGGGCAGCGCGCGGCCAATGATGACCGACATCGAATAGTCGAGATACGACCGGCGCATCTCATCTTCAATGTTGATAGGAATCAGGTTGGCGGCACCGGGGCCGGTGGGCGGCGTCGTGCCGTCCCCGCCGTTCGGTCCGCCGAGAGGAAGCTGAGGATTTTGATCGTCTGCCATAGATAGGGAGAGCCGGTTGCAACGCCAAAACACCGGCCCATGCAGGCGTGGTTCAGGACGTGCATTGAGCAATAGGCTCTGTGTCTATTTTAGCAAGGAATGACGCATATTTCCGGCTGTTTGTGTGACCCATCAGGGGCAATCGGATTAGCGTTTGACGATGGTCATCGTCCAGAGCTGGGCTGGTTCAATGCGGATCGTCATCGATGTGCCGGGCGGGGATGCTTCGAAGCGCCGGGAGACAGCGGGAAAGTCATCATATCTTGCAAAATCACGCCAATTGCCATAGTCCCGCCAATTGTGAACGATGCCGACCGAAACCATGCACAGCAGCACGCCAGCGACAATACGCAGCCATAGTACCTGGCAGGTCGTGACGATATGCCCCACACACAACAAGAATGCCAGCATCGGAAAGAGATAGTAGCGGGCATCCGCCAGATTGAGAATGGCAAGCCACTGCGGTCCAACGTGCGTCACCATCGGCGTACGCAGAGCGGCAACCAGAACCTCCGCGCCGAAGAGGGTGAACAGCTTCAATTCCAATGGGGCACGCCATAGACCGGCGATCATCAGAAGAAGCGACGGGATCACAATCATCATCGGAAGAATCAGCGGAACCCGGAGCGAGCTCAATGGTGAAAAGGTGCCAATCACTGCTCCAGCAAAGATGCGCACCGCCAGAATACGGGTCAACAAGGGGATGCTCGCGCCAAGCGGCTGATGCATACGCGTTGTGTGGCGGGTAATAAAGATTGCATAACCTTGCAACGCGGAGAAGCTCAGAAGCATGACGGCGTAGATCGTCCTCCATCTCTCACGCCGATACCACGCCATCACACAGGCCACAGGTGAAAGAAGAATGCAGAACGGGCCTGTGACCCCGCACAGGCTGAGAATGCTCAGGTCCGATAGGCGGCCAACCCAGCCCCGCGGCAGCCTTGCGAGAAGCGTCATGATGGCCAGGAGAGCGAGTATCCACTGCGTATTTGTCGTATTTGCGTGCCACTCTCCCGAATTGGGGAGAGTTAAATAGAGCAGCGCCATAAGAGCACGTATCTGCAGACTTCCCCATCCTGCCGCTCGACTCGTAAATAGAAAAGCGACAGGCAGGCCCTGTACCAGCAGTGCCGCGCAGTTCATCACCAGCGGAGCGAGATGGAAGGGAAACAGGACCGCCAGGTCGGCAACCAGGCGGGGAAATGTCTGGTAATAACCGTCCTGGGTATGCGTCAAAGGCAGCCATTGACCCTGTTGGTATGCCTGCGCATACCAGATGCGCCCGTCTTCGGCCCAGAACTGCGCATGCAGCAGGCTGCTGGGACGATGGCTCGCTAGGATCGTCACCGCCATCATCCACAAGAGCAACAGCCAGTACCATCGCAACCCGGTTCGACGCGACGGAAGATTCTCATGATTCATGGACAACATCCCCATAGAGTCATCGCACAGCAGGTAGAGCGATCGTCAACACCGCCTGCAACGCCACCATCGCGACGACAGCCCAGCGGAAGGTGCGGGCATGGCGTGTCTCCAGCGCATCGGCGAAGACCCCGCCGATAAAGGCCAGGAGGAAGGGCATTGCCCACAGCCACGGCTGTCCAAAGACCCCCGGGGTAAGCAGGGGCAGGAAACACAGGGCGATGAGCAGGGGCATGGTATTGCCGAAGTAGCGCGAGCGGCGCGTGGCCACGTACAACGCCAGTGCAGCCGCCAAAGCGATCGCGATGCCCGCATCGCCGAATGAGAAAAGGTGCGTGCGAGCCGCGGCTATGCTGATGCCGATGCGGCCCGCGCCGGAACGGAAGTAGTAGCTCAGCGCATCCGGGCGAAAGGCGTAGCAGGCAAAGAGCAGAACGAACGCGCCGAGCGTGCCCGCGATCATGACCATCGGCACCGCCGTGCGATTGCGCTCGGCGAGATACACCATAAAGATGAGCGTCAGGGGCAAGGTCAGCAGCAGCGCTGCCGAGTGGGACGCGGCCACCAGTGCAAGTCCGGCTGCCAGCAGCACGATGCGCGGGCGCCATTTGCGCCGCGGCCCCTGCATGGCGTGCGCAACGCCGATGGCTGTGTAGATAGCCGCAAAGATGCCCAGGGCGGTCGTGATCTCCGCGTTTGGCTGCGAGCCGGCGGCTACGATCGCCGGGGAGACGCAATAGAACGCCAGCGCGACGAAGCCGCCGGGATTGCCGAAGAGCCGTCGCGTGACCCACCACAATGCGCCGCCCAGCAGCAGCGCCGCCATGGTGAAGGGGAAACGCAGCAGCAACTGCACATAGCTCAATTCGTGCCGCATCTCCCAGGTGCTGGTATTGCGGTCCTGTCCCAGCGCCAGCCGCTGCAGGGTGAGCGGCAGCCCCGCCATGCGGTACGCCAGCACGCCGTCGTGGATATTGCCGCAGCTTGTGAAATAGCCGCCGATCGCGGATGGCCGCTCCCACATCTCCCGGCCGCAGCGCGCGTATTGGTAATCGTCGTCGGTCAGTGGCGTCCGCACGATCTGGCGCAGGCACTGCGCCAGCAGCAGCAGCAGCAGCAAGGCTGCAATCTTCTGTGGGCGATCGAAGCGGAAGCGCCGCAGATGGTGGCTGGTGCGCGCCTTTGTACCGGACACCTCGGTGTTGGAAGCGGGCATCGCGGCCGTGGAAATGGTGTCTTCGGACATGAGGACGCGTCCCGTTCAGTGTACCGGACGATTCCGCCTCCGGAGTCTAGTGTGCAGCCGCTTCCATCGCATGGCGCAGGTGTCCGTGCGCACTACGCAGCAGCGTCTCCGCCTGCTCGCGGCTCAATCCGTGCGCGTGCATCAGAACGGCGATTTTGATCGATCCCGCCTCGGCCAACAGCGCCGCCGCCTGCTCCCGCGGCAGACCGGTGATCTCCAGAACGATGCGCTCGGCGCGGTCGGCCAGCTTCACATTGGTGGGCTGCACATTCACCATCAGGTTGCTGTAGACCGTACCCAGCCGGATCATCGCTCCGGTGGAAAGCATATTCAGTACCAGCTTGGTCGCGGTGCCCGCGCGCAAACGCGTCGAACCCGTGACGACCTCTGGTCCTACCGCCGGCGCGATGGCAATCTGCGCCGCCTGCGAAACTGCCGACTCCGGCACGCAACTGAGCCCGATGGTGACCGCCCCAAGCGACCGCGCATGCTCCATGGCGCCCAGCACATACGGGGTACGGCCACTGGCGGCGATGCCTACCAGCACGTCCTTTGCCGAGAACCCATGCGCCCGCAGATCGGTGGCTCCCAATTCGAGCGAGTCCTCCGCGCCTTCGATGGAGTGGCGGAGCGCGTAGTCACCGCCGGCGATGAAGCCCTGCACCAGAGAGGCCGGCACGTTGAACGTCGGCGGGCACTCCGACGCATCCAGCACGCCCAGCCGGCCCGAGGTCCCGGCGCCGACGTAGAAGAGCCGGCCGCCCTGTTCCGGAGCAAGCGCAGCGGCAATCGCATCCACCGCGCGTGCAATCGCGGGAATCTCCCGGCCTACCGCCTCGGCCACTTCGCGGTCCGCGGCGTTCATCACTCGAAGCATCTCGGTTGTCGAAAGTTCGTCGATGTGCTCGCTCGGCTTGTAGCGCGCCTCGGTGAGCAAGGTCGCGAGCGCGGGGGCAGTTGTTATGGATGAATTCGAATCGGACATGTGCATCGTGATGGTATCGCAGTGGCGCACAGGAATCAGAATGTGTACTGGGATTCGGCGTTCTGCTCTTGACCCAAACACGTCTCACAGAGTGTTCTGAAGAAGCCAGGAAACACTGCACGAGAGGATTGCTACACATGAGCACTGCACCCACAACCCCGGAAAAGTATTTGGTCGCCTTTGTCATTCAGGGCGACACCATGTTCAAGATCACGGCCGACAGCATTATCCAGGCCTCGGGTGGTGCTGCGGGTCTGGCATCCTTTGACGGCGTCGCCAAGCTGAAGGCCGCTGCCGCGCTGGTGGAGCTCACCAATACGCATAACGAGCGCCCCGAAGAGCTGCGTCAGATGGCCCGCGAGATGGCCGGAGAAGGCATGCGCCTGCTGGCGCGTGCGGGCGCAGGTGGCCGCGTGGTAGCCGGCGGTTCCGCGGCCTCCACTACAAGTCAGCCCCTGCTGGTGCCGGTGCCGGTCGAAGTCAATCTCGCCTGAGTCACCACGAGCATTTTCACTGTAGCTATGTGCAAGAGAGCCACCATCTGCGTGGCTTTTCCGCCAAGAAAGTCACACTGCGCGGAACTGCCCAGTACGGAGCAACAGTGAAAATGCTCAAAGAGTAGACTCACCAAAGAACAAGAGCAGTGCAGCCAGCCGCGGGTCATGCCGTGGGCCCGGCGTTTGCTGCGTGTAGGCTTTTTGCTGCGCAGCCGCGACCTCGTTGCGAGGTGGTGCGGGTGTGCCGCATTTTCCTGCTGCCCGGACACTCCACTCACGGGGACGAGTACACATGCCGCTTTGGAACGAGATCGAAGGACGGACACTCGATGGCCTCACCCTGCGCAAACTGCTGCGCAGCGAGGGCCGCACCGCATGGTTTTCCATCGAAGACCCGGATGGAGGACCCGCGGTGGTCAGTGTTTTCGAGGCGCTGAACGATGAGGACGCCGTGCTGGCCCGGCTGCAGGCGGCTGCCCGTTTCCAGCATCCGGGACTGCTTGCGATCGACGGCGTCGGCAGCGGGCGCCTGGAGGACGAATCTCTGGTGTACGCCGTGCTGGAGCCATTCGAACAGACGTTAGCCGAGGTGCTGCGCGAGCGCACCCTCGCTCCCGACGAGGCGCGCGAGGTCACGGAAAGCCTGCTGAGCACGCTGGAGGCTGTCGAAGGCGCTGGCCTCTATCACGGCCACGTCGACGCTTCCGGCGTGCTGAGCGTGGGCGACAAGATCAAGCTGCGCAGCGATTGCCTGACGGCTCGCCATGGTGACAGCGACGCTCCGGCGTTGGCTGCTCTGGTCTACAACGCGCTGACCGGACGCCGCTTTTCGAGCGAGCGCGATGCCCTGCAGCTTCCCGCTCCTTTTGCCACGCTGGTACGCGCCGGGGCCGGCAGCAACGGCTCTCTGGCCGCGATGCGCCGCGTTCTAAGCGGCCAGGCTGTTACCAATGGGGGCGCCCCGGCTGCCACTCCATCGGCTGCCGGCGCGGTCCCTGCCGCAAGTGCCTCGGTCACACCCGCAGCGGCTCCCGCAGCATCGCGGGCTGCCGCAATTCCTCGCGCCGCGCTCAAGGACGAACTGGGTCCCCGGCCACGCCGGCATCGAGGCATCACCATCGCCGCCATTGTCATCATGGCGATCCTGCTGGTGGTCTCCTGGTATGCCTTCAAGCGGCCCTCCGGCCGGCTGCAGATCAGCGGCGAAGCGACCTCGGCCAGCCAACCGCAAGCGCCACCTGCAGCAACTCCCACCGGCGACGCCGCTGGCGCCACGAACGCACCGGAAACCATGAAGCCCGTGGCAAGGCCATCGCCCGCCAAGTCGACCCGCGACGTGACGCCCGCAAGCGGTGAGCGCAGCGTCTGGCACGTCGTCGCCTATACCTACAATCGCGAGACCGCCGCACAGCGCAAAGCCACCGAGCTGGCAGCGAAGTATCCACAACTCGAACCGCAGGTCTTCTCCCCCACGGGACATGCGCCGTTTCTGGTTACATTGGGCGGAGGCACCAATCGCCAGGAGGCCTTTGCCCGGCGCGACGCAGCGCGCGCGGCCGGCATGCCGTCCGATACCTTCGCGATGAACTTCCGCAAATGACGGTGCAAGCCGGTTGATACACTCCGGATTGTGAAGCGCGGCGACAACGATCCGGAGCGGCTGGTCTCGGCGACGCGGGGCGAAGAGGATAGCTCCTTCGAACTAAAGTTGCGGCCGCGGCGTCTGGCGGAATTCATTGGCCAGACGAAGGCGAAGGAGCAACTGGCGATTGCGCTCGAAGCGGCGAAGAGCCGTGGCGAGGCGCTGGATCATGTGCTGCTCTTCGGACCGCCCGGCCTGGGCAAAACCACGCTCGCGTCGATCATCGCGAACGAGCTCGATGTTGGCTTTAAGCAGACCTCTGGCCCGGCGCTGCAGATTCAGGGCGACCTTACCGCCATCCTGACCAACCTGCGTGAACGCCAGGTGCTCTTTCTCGATGAAATCCACCGCGTGCAGCCGGTGCTCGAAGAGAAGCTCTACACCGCGCTCGAGGACTACAAGCTGGACATCATCATCGGCCAGGGGCCGGCAGCGCGCACGCATGTGATGGAAATCCGTCCCTTCACCTTTGTCGCCGCTACGACTCGCCCGGGACTGCTTTCGTCACCGCTGCGGTCACGTTTCGGCATCCTGCTGCGGCTGGAGTTCTACACCGAGGAAGAGCTTCGCTACGTCGTCGAGCGCTCGGCGGAGGTGATGCAGGTGCCCATCGATGCCGACGGCGCATCCGAGATCGCACTCCGTTCCCGTGGTACGCCGCGCATCGCGAACCGGCTGCTGCGCCGCGTGCGCGATTACGCGCAGGTACGCGGCACGGGCACTATCGACCGCGCAACCGCGCAGGCGGCGCTCAAGATGCTGGAAGTGGACGCGCACGGTTTCGACGAGTTGGACCGCCGCCTGCTGCTGACCATCATCCAGAAGTACGACGGCGGCCCGGTCGGCCTGAACACCCTCGCCGCCACCCTCGCCGAAGAAGAAGATGCGCTCGAAGAGGTCTATGAGCCTTTCCTGATCCAGATTGGTTTTCTTGACCGAACTCCGCGCGGGCGTGTCGCCACGCGGCTGGCATACGAGCACTTCAACCTGCCGCTTCCACGCAAGGCCAACTTGCTTTTCTAGGAATTGCGCTTTGCCGGGTTTGGCTTTAGAACCCACCTTCCGATGGATGCGATGTCTCTGCGCTATCCCTAACCTGACAGGGCAATCGCTCTCAATCTTCTTGTATCCATTGCTTCGTTGGGAGACCGTACTCTTGCGCCCATTGTTTATCCGTAGCCGTCTCGCCTTGCTCGCAGTCTCGGTGTCGCTCGGCATTTCATGCTACGGGCAGTCCGGTTCGCCGGTTCGCATCACGATCAACGATCGCACGCGCGTCGATGCTTGGAACTGGTTTGCCGCGCCCCCCAAGACCGAGACCTACGGCTATCTCGAATCGCTGGTGCGCATCGCCGTTGCGCAGCGTATTCGCCACTGGGACTGGATGCTGGAGCTCTCGCAACCGGCGGTGCTCGGTCTGCCAGATGACGCTGTCTCCACGGTGACGGCGCAGGGCCAGCTTGGACTCGGCGGAACTTATTACGCCTCCAACGGCAACAACAGCAATCCCGCGGACGCTTTCTTCAAGCAGGGCTATGCGCGCTATCACTGGGAGGGCAGCAATCTGCGGCTCGGCCGTTTCGAGTTCTTCGATGGCCTGGAGACCAAGCCGAAGAACCCCACCATCGCGTGGCTGCAGAGCAATCGAATCGCGAACCGTCTGCTGAGCAATTTTGCCTTCACCAACGCCCAGCGCAGCTTCGATGGCATGGACGGCCACTACGCCGCTCACTCCTGGGACATCACCGGCTTCGCCGCCCGCTCCGATCAGGGCGTCTTCAACATGAACGGCAACCCGGAGCTGAACGTGGACGCGCAATATCTGGCCTTTACGCAATCGGTCTTCGGGGGCCACGTGTTGTGGCGGGCCTTCGGCGTCGGGTATCACGATGGCCGCACCGGGGTGACCAAGACCGATAACCGCCCGCTCTCCATTCGGATGGCAGACCACAAGAACATCCGCATCGGCACCTACGGCGGCGACATGGCCGCCGTTGCTTCAGCCGGACCTGGGAACTTCGATTTCCTCTTCTGGGTAGCCGGCCAGAACGGCAGCTGGGGCACTCTCGATCACAGCGCCAACGGCGAAGCCGTGGAAGGCGGCTACCAGCTCACCAAAGTCGCCACTGCGCCATGGTTCCGCGCAGGGTGGTGGCGCGGCAGCGGCGACAACAACCCCAACGACACCAGGCACAACACCTTCTTTCAGGTGCTGACCACGCCTCGCGTCTATGCCCGGGACCCCTTCTATAACCTGATGAACAACACCGACGAGTTCATCCAGGTCATCGACAAGCCCACGAAAAAGGTCGTCGTACGCAGCGATCTCCACTGGCTGCAGCTAACTTCCAGCAAGGATCTCTGGTACCAGGGCGGCGGCGCGTTCGACAATAAGGTCTTCGGCTACACCGGCCGCCCGGCCAACGGCGCCAGCTCCTTTGCGTCGCTCTACGACATCAGCGCCGATTGCCAGATGACCAAATCCGTCGGATTGAACGTCTACTATGCCCACGTCTGGGGAAAGACCGTCATCGACCGAATCTACCCCACCGACCCCAACAGCAATTACGGCTATGTTGAATTTGTCTATCACTGGGGCATCGATCAGAGAAAGCCAAAAGCTTAGCTCTACCCGGCACGAAGTTGCGGCTCTTTAGGCCTCTTGTTACCGTGGAGAGAGCCGCGCGCCCTGTAACCGCGGCCCCCTTTGCCGCGTCACAGGAGTGTCATGCCGTCTTCCTACGCTTTGCCGATCGCCATCTATTACGAGCAGCCAAACTGGTTCAAGCCGCTCTTTGCCGAGCTCGACCGCCGCGGTACCAACTATGTGAAGCTCTACGCGCCCGAGCACAGCTACGCGCCCGAGCAGCATACGGAACAAGAGTTCGCGCTGGTCTTCAATCGCATGAGCCCGTCCGCCTGGAACCGCGAACATGGCGATCAGATCTTCTATACGCTCGGCTTCCTCGATCATCTGGAGCGCCGCGGCGTGCGGGTGATCAACGGTCTCAAAGCCTTTCGCACGGAGCTCTCCAAAGCCGGGCAGCTTTCAATGCTCGAAGAGCTCGGACTGCCCTATCCAAAGGCGCGCGTGATCCACCGCAGCGCTCAAGCCACCTCCGTGACCGAAGGCCTCCGCTGGCCCGTCGTGGTGAAGCCGAACATCGGCGGCAGCGGCGCCGGCGTCAAGCGCTTCGACCATCCAACCCAACTTGCCGCCGCGGCGGAACAGCCTGCCGGCACTCCCGATGGACTCGCACTCGGCATGGACTCGACCGCGCTGGTGCAGGAGTTCATCCCCGCGCGCGACGCACACATCGTCCGCGTAGAGGTGTTGAACGGCCGTTACATCTACGCGATCAAGGTCCACATCACCGGTGAAACCTTCGATCTGTGCCCGGCGGATATCTGCCGCACCACCAGCGGGGTGGAGCTGAACCGCGCTGCATGCGCCATCGACGCTCCCAAGAGCGGCATTCGCGTGGAAGGCTATCAGCCGCCGCGGGAGGTCATTGCCGATGTCGAGCGCATCATGCAGCACGCAGGCATCGAGATTGGCGGTGTGGAATACATCACCGACGACCGCGATGGCCAGCGGCTTTACTACGACATCAACGCGCTCTCCAATTTTGTCGCCGACGGCAAGAACGTGATTGGCTTCGATCCCTTCGTGAAGCTGGCCGACTGGCTGGAAGCGGAAGCTGCCAAAGCCACGCGCGTGCCCGAGCTGACGCATGGGTGACCGTCCCATGCGGTTCGGCTTCTGGATGCCCGTCTTCGGCGGCTGGCTGCGCAACGTCGAAGACGAGAGCATGGCCGCGACCTGGGAGTATGTGCGCGACCTTACGCTCCGCGCTGAGGCGCTCGGTTACGATCTCTCGCTCATCGCTGAGCTGAATCTCAACGACATCAAGGGTGTCGAAGCGCCTTCACTCGACGCATGGTCGACCGCGGCGGCGCTGGCCGCCGTCACCAGCAGGATGGAATTGATGGTCGCGGTGCGGCCCACCTTCCACAATCCGGCGCTGCTGGCCAAGCAGGCCGCGAATATCGACCGCATCGCGAATGGCCGCCTCACGCTGAACGTCGTCTCCAGCTGGTGGGCGGATGAAGCCACCAAGTACGGTGTGCACTTCGACGCGCACGACGACCGTTACGCTCGCACCTCGGAATGGCTCGACGTGATCGACGGCTGCTGGCAGCAGCAGCACTTCAGCTACAGTGGCCATTACTATTCCGTCGCGGACAACGTGCTCGCGCCCAAGCCGGTGCGTCAACCGCGGCCTACCATCTACGCCGGCGGCGAGAGCGAGACTGCGAAGAACCTGATCGCCGGCAAGTGCGATGCCTACCTGATGCATGGCGACCCGCCGGAGATCGTCGGGAGCAAAATTGTCGACATGCGCCAGCGCCGGGAACGGCTGGGACTGCCGCCCATGACATACGGTGTCGCCGGCTATGCCATCGTGCGCGATAGCGAGGCAGAGGCACAGCGCGAGGTTGCGCGCATCACGGATGTGCAGCAGTTCGCGCGCGGCTACCAGAACTACCAGCAGTGGATTACTGGATCGAAGCTGGAGCAGAAGATTTCGCTCGAGGACTACTCCGTTTCCAATCGCGGACTACGCAGCGGACTGGTGGGCACACCGGAGCAGGTGAAAGAGCGCATCGCCGCGTTCCACGAGGTCGGAGTCGATCTGCTGCTGTTACAGTCCAGCCCGCAACGCGAGGAGATGGAGCGCTTCGCGGCTCAGGTGATACGGGCTTAAAGCCCTTCGGCCAGGCGGCTGGCCAGTCTCTCCGGCAGTCCTGCCGCAATAATCTTCTTCTGCGCGCGATCCAGGTCGTAGGGCACGCGATAGAAGCGCACCACCGACACCACATCGTCGTACAAGGCAAAGGCTGCGCGCCAGTCGCCATCGCGCGGCTGCCCTACCGATCCCGGGTTCAGCAGATAGCGCACACCGCGTCTGATCGGCAGATCGAAGTACTCTTCGTTGTGTTTCGAGGCGTATTCCGGCTTGAAGACATACCAGCCATCGTCGCTGCGCACAAAGCCGCCCTGCACATGCGTGTGGCCGTAAAACTCTACCCATGCGCTCGGCGCGGCCTGCAGTGCATCAATCGCCTCACCCAACGTCTGAACGTAAATGTCCTCATCCGCCGCCGATCCGTGCACACACACCAGCCCTTCGCCCACCGTGACCGGCCCCTGCGGCAACTCGCATAGCCATTCGCGGCGGGAGCGCGACAGTTGCGCATGCGTCCACTCGGCAGCCTGCCGGGCAATCGGATTGAAATCGTCCAGCGACGCCAGCCCGCAGCAGGCGCGGTCATGGTTGCCGCGCACGTAGATGCTGTTCAACTCTTTCAGGCAAACAATCGTTTCGTTCGGCGACGCGCCGTAACCAACGACGTCACCCAGGTTCCACACGATGTCATGCTCCGGCGCAGCGGCCAGCACAGCAGCCAATGCCTGCATGTTTGCGTGAATGTCCGAAAGGATGAGCGCGCGCATGAACGAAGTCGGGGGAAGCCTTCTATAAGTGCAAAGTACTGCGACTTATCGTTAACAGTCTTCCATCATGGAGATCACCTCTAGGATGTCACGAATCGCCAGGCCCGCCGCTAAGAAAGCTCGCGAACCTGGTGACCAATGTCGTACTCCATCCATGACCCGGGCGTAGCATATGCCTCCGCAGGCAGCGTCGCCAGAGGCTGCCCGCGATCCGTAGCCAGTGTGGGAACCGCGCCTAACAGGCTGCGCGTGTAAGGATGTCGCGGAGTGTGAAAAATTTGCTCACGGCTGCCCTGTTCCAGCAGCCATCCGTGCCGCATGACCGCCACACGATCTGCAACTTCCGCGACAACGGCGAGATCGTGCGAGATGAAAAGCATGGCCAGCCCGAACTGCTGCTGCAGATCCCGCAACAATTGCAGCACCTGCGCCTGCACCGTTACGTCCAACGCTGTGGTGGGCTCATCGGCAATAAGTAACTGCGGCCGGTTGGCGAGCGCCATTGCTATCAGGATGCGTTGCCGCTGCCCACCGGAGAATTGATGCGGATAATCCCCGTACCGTTTTTCCGGTTCGGGCAGCGCAACCGCTGTCAGGCTCGCGATCACGGCGTTGCGCACCTCGCGTCGCGTCAGCGTAGGTTGATGCGTCTCAATCGCCTCCGCAATCTGCCGCCCCACCGGCATCACCGGGTTCAGCGCGGTCATCGGCTCCTGAAAGATCATGGCGATGCGCCGGCCACGATAACGCCGCATCGCCTCCGGCTGCAGCGTCAGCAACTCTTCGCCATCGAAGCGTATGCTGCCACGCACCTCCGCCGCGCTATCCTGCAGGCCGAGGATGGCGAGGGATGTCACCGACTTGCCCGAGCCCGACTCGCCCACCAACCCCAGCACCTTTCCGGGCTCAATCGCCAGGCTCAACTCACGCACCACCGGCTTGCCGCGAAACGCGATCGTCAATTCATCGATAGCGAGCAGCGGCCTGCTCGATGACGGCGTGGGTGAGAACTCGGTTGGCACACGCTGAGCGTACTACGTCCGCGCTTCTGCAGCATCGCTACTCCGGGTTTAGACTTTTGCTCCATGAGTGATATCGCAAAATCTGCCGTCCTCTGTACGGGCCTGCTCGTCTGCGCTCTCCCCTTCGCCGCCGCACAAACGGCTACACCGTCTGCCGCCAGCGACTTCGCAATCCACGATGGCGACCGCGTCGTGGTCTATGGCGACAGCATTACCGACCAGCGCCTCTATTCCACCTTCATGGAGGAGTATCTGCTGACACGCTTCCCCACCTGGAAGGTTCAGTGGACACAGTCAGGCGTAGGTGGCGACAAGGTCTCCGGCGGTGCGGAAGGACCGATCGATCTGCGCATCCAGCGCGACATTCTGCCCTACAAGCCCACTGTCGTGAGCATCATGCTCGGCATGAACGACGGCTACTATCGTCCACCGAATCCGGCGGTCCAGAAATCCTACGAGGACGGTTACAAATCCATGGTAAACACGATTCTCCAGGGTGCGCCCGGCGTGCGATTGACTCTCATCGGTCCATCGCCGTACGACGACGTCACGCAGCCAACAAAGCACTACAACGAGGTCATGCAGCAGTACAGTGAGTTCGACCGGAATGAAGCAGACCGCACGCACCAGGGCTTCGTCGATTTCAATGCACCGGTCGTCGATGTGCTCCAGAAGGTGGAGACCGCTCATCCCGATCTGGCGTCCCGCCTGATTCCCGACCGCGTTCATCCCGGCGAGGGCGTGCACTGGGTGATGGCCGCGGCCATCCTGAAGGCCTGGCACGCGCCGTCACTCGTCAGCAGCGTGACCGTGGATGCGCATGGCGCAAAGGCGGCCAAGGTGGAGAACGCCAGTGTCACCGACGTGAAGCGGGAAAAGAAGACGGACGAACTCCAGTGGACAGAGATCGAAAACGCGCTGCCATTGCCGCTGCCGCTCAGCGCGACCGATCCTGTGACGGATGCCGCGCTCGAAGCGGGCGGCATCGAGGCCGCGCTCGATCAGGAAACGCTGAGCGTGACCGGACTCGCCGCTGGCTCCTATGCGCTCACCATCGACGATCAGCCAGTCGCCAACCTCACGGCAGACGCGCTATCGCACGGCGTGAATCTTGCGCGTATGACTACGCCGATGCTGCGCCAGTCGCAGACCCTGGCCTGGGAGACGGAGCATCGCAACGCGCTCGAGCGCCTGCTCTTTACCCTCGAAGCCGGCACCCGCGAGATTCCGGAAGCAGCACCCGAGCCTGAGCAGCAAGCCATGCGGCAAGCTATTGCTTCCTCCATCGCGCAGCAGCAGAAGGACGCGCAACCGGTGATGCATCACTTTGCGTTGAAGCCGGTCAAAGCCGTGCCGACGACGACGTGACCAGGAACCCGCTGGGCTCTACTTCCACTTGATGCTGCAGCCGAGGCTCGGTATTTGCGGGTCGAGCGGCGGCTTGCCTGCCAGCAACGCTTCCACGGCGCGGCGCAGATCGTTGCCTGTCACCGGCGTGGTGAGGCTGGGGCGGCTTACATCGAACTGACCGCGATAGACCAGCTTCAGATCGCGGTCGTAGAGAAAGAAATCCGGCGTACACGCGGCTTCATAGGCGCGCGCTACCTGCTGTGACTCATCGTAGAGATAGGGAAAGGTGAAGCCGAGCCGCTTCGCCTGCGCCCGCATGCCCTCCGGTGCATCGTCGGGGTGGCTGGCGATGTCATTGCTGCTGATACCCACAATGCCGAGGCCCTGTCCTGCGTAGTCTCCGGCAAAGCGCGCAATGCCCTGCTCAATATGTTTCACGAACGGGCAGTGTACGCACAGAAACATCACCAGCAGGCCGCCCGCGCCCTTTGCGCTGTCGCGGCTCACGGTCTTGCCCGAGACGACGTCGGGAAGCGAGAAATCGGGGGCAATCGTCCCCAGGGGCTGCATCGAGGATTCGGTTCGGGCCATACCAACAGTCTACGGCAGCATCAGAAAAGGCGGCCGAAGGTGAAGAAGAACTTCCGCCGGCCTGCATCGCCGATTGCGCCGCCCAGCGTAATCGAGCCCAGCGGCGTCGCCGCCAGCACGCCGAGGACTCCATCCTGCCGCAGGAATGCCGGATGCTCCGGCGACCACACTTCGCCGGCCTCATACGCGGTCGTTAGGTAGAGTCCATCGCCCAGTTGCGTGGGCAGTGAGGCAATGCGGCGGTAATAGGCGGCCCGCGCCAGCGTGTCGTCCGTGCCGCGATACTCGTCGATCGACGAAGCGGAGAGCCGCTGTGGACCACCGAGCGTGAAGCGCAACGGATCGGCAACGTTGCGCCGGAAGTACGTATCCGCGGAGAATCCAAATCCCAGGATGTTGTCGCCGCCAAACTCGGTGCTGTAGATGGAATTCAGTTGCACCACCGGCGCATTCTGACTTCCCAGCGCGTGATAAAGGCCGCCGCCCGAAAGATCGAGCAGCACGCCGTGCGTGGAGAGCTGGGCCGCGTTCAGGCTGTTGTAGGTGTAGTGCAGCACGCCGCTCTGTGCCGTGCCGGAAAGATTCGGACGGAAGTCGTCTCCGCTCTGAATATGCCAGCGCACCTGTTCGTCACGCCACTCCGCTGCCAGTTGTGCGTGCGAGCCATAGGTACGGCCAAAGTCCAGGCCACCGCCGGCATTCTGCTGCAGACGTTCCGCGATGCGCTGCTGGTCGCTGAAGATGTAAACCGGCTGCCGCAACAGACCGAGGTGCGGTTGGACAAAGAGTCCATCGTCCCGCAGCCGCCGGTAATACTCCGTGGATGCCTCGGTCAGAAAGCCGATTCGCAGGTCGGTGCGCAACTCCGATCGATAGCCGCCTAGATCATTGTTGATGAGCCGCAGGTCGAGCGTTCCTCGGGTCACGTTGTCGGTGACGGCCGTGACATCCGCGCCCACCAGCAGGAACGGCGGCCCGTTGCGCGTAGGCTCCAGGTTCACCAGTACGCCGTTGTCCGGACCGGGCGCTGCGGTGTCTCCCGGCCGGCGCGACGCAACGGTGACAAACTCGGCCTCGTAGGTCTGGTTGTTCTGCACCCGATCCAGCGCCCGGAGGATCGGCTTCGGTTCAATCGGCTTTCCCTTCAGCGGTTGCAGGCTGGTCAAGACGCTCTTCTCGGCGCCGGCAGAACCTCCTTGTACCTTCACCGTTTCCAGCAAACCAGGGTGCGCGCGCCGCCGCGTTTGTTTGTCTGCCAGATACTCCTTCCACGCCTCCGGCGAGAGCTGATAATTCAACAGGCTTTCGCGCTGCGCCGCCGCGGCCGCATAACCGGCATCGATCAGCTCCTTTGCCTTGCTGTAGTCGCCCACGCCGAGCTTCCCGGTCTGCGGCGTTACCAGGACATTCGCCAGCTTCACCGACTCGCGCTCATTGCGCGCGGTGCCCGCGGAAAAGGCCCGCGCAAACACCCCGACGATCGAAGCAACATCGCTATCCGTGAATTCGGTCGACGGCAACAGAACCGCGATCACCACATCCGGGTGCAGATCGTTCTTCGCCACCTCCGTCGGCAGGTTTTCCATGATCGCGCCGTCCACCAGATAGTGATTCTGATACTTCACCGGCGCG
>DASQRJ010000459.1:0-4870 GCA_035642955.1 Acidobacteriaceae bacterium | reverse complement strand
CACGTACCGCCAGAACCCTCTTGTCCGCTTCCTGGAGCACCTGGTCGTTTTCTAATCGCTCGTGGGGCAATCTGGCGCGCTGTGGGATGGTGCTGGCGACTCTGGGGCTTGCGTCTCTCTTTGCATTCGCACAGGTGGCCGGTGACGCAGCAGCGCACCGCGTTCGCATCAAGGACGTCGCGACGATCGAAGGGGTTCGCGATAACCAACTTATCGGCTACGGCATCGTGGTTGGTCTCAACGGCACCGGCGACAGCCAGCAGACTGTCTTTCCGGTGCAGACACTCATCTCCACTTTGCAGCGCATGGGAGTTAATATCCCTACCACGGGTAGCGCAAACACGCTCCGCGTTCAGAATATGGCGGCAGTATTTATCGCTGCAACGCTGCCGCCCTTCGCAGAGCCAGGTACGAAGCTGGATGTCACCGTTTCTTCAGCCGGCGATGCCCGCAGTCTCAACGGTGGTCTTCTGCTGATGACTGCACTGTATGGACCGGATGGGCGAATCTATGCGCAAGCTCAAGGCCCACTCGTGCTGGGAGGCTACGCGGCGGCGGCAAACGGAAATGCAAAGATCGTCAATCACCCCACCACCGGGCGCATTCCAGGGGGCGCGATGGTGGAACGCGGCGTACCGCTCGACCTGTCCCGGCTTCCGTCGCTATCGTTGTTACTAAACGACGCAGATTTTCGAACTGCGGAACGCATGGCCGACGCGATCAACGTCGAATTGAAGCGTCCTCTCGCGCACGCCGCAGATAGCCGCCGTGTCGACCTGCATCCTCAGCCCGGGGAGGATCTGCCGGCATTGCTGGCTCGCGTGGAGGCGGTCGAAATCGAGACCTTTCCTCGCGCCAAGGTGGTAGTGAATGAACGCACGGGAACGGTGGTGATTGGTGGTGACGTGCGGTTGCAACCAGTGTCGATTCTGCACGGCGGACTGGTCGTGAACGTGGTCAGCGATTTTGCCGTCTCCCAGCCTGGACCGCTCAGCAATGGAACGACGCAGACTGTACAGGAGACCCGCGTTGACGCGCAGGACAGGCCGGTGAATCAGATCGTGCTGAAGCGAGGTGCGACCGTCGATGACCTGGTCCAGGAGCTGCAGGGCATCGGCGCAAGCGCGCGTGACGTGATCTCGATATTGCAGGCGATGAAAGAGGCTGGGGCCCTTGAAGCCGAGCTGGAGGTGCTCTAGATGCACCTGGCCAAGGTGGAATCCCAGACCCTGCGGTTGCAGAACGCATCCGGGGCTGCGGCCCAGACGAAGAATCCAAAACTCGAGCGCTCGGCGCACGAGTTTGAAGCGAGCCTGATGACAGAGCTGTTAAAGCCATTGCAGGAGGGCGATGGCCTCACCGGAGAAGACAGCGACGGCAGCGGCGCGGGAAGCGAAGGGGCATTATCCGGCTTTGCCTCGGAATCCCTGGCACGGGCAATCTCCGAGCGAGGCGGATTCGGCATCGCGGACCGAATTCTTCATCAACTTGAGTCGAGGAACGGTGGCGCGCAAAAGGAAGAGAAGAACAGCCCCCTGCAGACGGCCCTCAAGCTTTCCGGATCGCGGCCGATATAGCTTGCGAGGGAGGTCTATCCATGGACGTACGCGATCGCTCTAACTACACACCAAGCCTGGAGAGCCTCGGCGTTGAAGCGCCATCTCGGCCGCGGCCGGACGGTCCATCCAGCAGTTTCGGGAGCGGCGCGGCGACCGGGCAAGACTCGAGCGAGCTCAGTCCGGCAGCTCAGGTTGTGGCGCAAGCTATACAGGCGCCGGACGTGCGTCAGGATCGCATCGCGAGCCTGCAGCAGCAAATTGCCAGCGGAGGTTATCAAGTAGCTCCGCTGGACGTCGCAGATGCGATACTGCGCAGCTTGGTTGGCTAAAGGACATCCGGATGACCCGAGACGGCATGGACGGCCTATGGTCGCCAGCGAGTGAAATTGAGCAAACGCTTGATCGTGCGATCGATGGACTCGCCAATATGGACGCGGAGCTACTCACGCAGCTTGCCGGGCTTTGCCGCGATTGGGAGGCGAAGGGTCCTCATCTCTACATTTCGCATGCGACACACGCGCGCCTCTCCTGGAAGTTGTTACTGCTGGATCGCTTGCTTCGGCAGACACGTATCAATCTGAATGTACTGGGGCTTGAGCCGCGACAATATTCATCGGTGAACGCCTATCGGACCCCCGCCAGGCGCTGAACACAATGGCCTCTCTCAATCAAGCATGGAACATTGCAACGGGCGCACTGGCAGCGGACCAGGCAGCGATCTCGGTCGTCGCGAACAATATCGCCAATGCGAATACGCCCGGCTATACCACCGAGACAGTGAACTGGGGATCTGCGGATACGGTAACAGTGGGCGGCCAATCGCTTTCCGCCGGCGTCGCGTTCCAAGGAGTCGCCTCGCAGCGCGATCGCGTCTTGAATCAGCGTATTGACCAGCAGACGCAGGACGAATCGGGCGCGGCGGCGCGGCTTGCTGCGCTGAATGATCTGCAGTCGGTCTTTTCCGGGGCGATCTCAGCGACGGGAAGCGATACGAGCAGTGGCGTTGCTGACATTGGTCAGCAAACGACGACATTTTTTCAAAGCTTCTCGTCGCTCGCCTCCGATCCATCGAACCCAAGTCTGCGAACGGGTGTACTCTCGGCAGCTCAGAGCCTGGCGGCGACGTTTAACCAGGTTTCTGCGAGCCTGGAACAGCAGCGATCGGGGGTGGACGCGACAGTTGCTTCCGCGGCGGATCAGGTGAACTCGCTGACCGGCGACATCGCCAGCTTGAATGCAAAGATCAGTGCGGCCAGTCCCGCCGGAGATGCGGGAACACTCGAAGATCAGCGGCAATACGATCTTCAACAGTTATCGCAGCTTGTCGGCATCCATCAAATCACGAATGACGACAATAGTCTCACCGTCACGACGACTTCGGGTGCGGTACTGGTGGCGGGTGGTCAGAGTGTGGACCTTGAGACACAGAGCTCAGGTGGAGTCACTCACCTGTTGCTCGGCGGTGTGGATGAGACCTCTGCCCTCACCAGCGCCGGTGGCCAGATCGGAGGGGCGCTCGAGGCGCGAGACTTCGATATCCCAAGCGCCATAGCATCGGTCGATCAGCTGGCGTGGAGTGTAGGGACGGCGGTCAACGCGCAGCAGGCGAGCGGAACTGACGCTAATGGCAACAGCGGAGCACCCATATTTGCGCTGGGAAGCAGTGTTACTGGAGCAGCAGACGCTATCTCTGTTTCCTTGACTGATCCCGATGGTGTGGCTGCATCCGCCACGGGCGGGGGAACACAGGACGGATCGAACGCTACTGCTTTGGCTGCGCTGGCCTCGCAAGCTATCGTCGGCGGCCAGACGCCGACTGCATCCTATGCCGCACTGGTGGGCAGCATCGGTGCGAAAGTGAGTGACGCGACTACGACTCAGGCGTCCCAGAGTGCTTCTCTCACCCAGCTTCAGACACAGCAAGGCGCGTTGTCCTCGGTCGATTTGAACGACCAGGCAACGCTCTTACAGACGTATGAGCAGTCTTACCAAGCGGCGAGCAAGGTGTTCACCATCCTGAATTCGGTGATATCGAGTGCCATCAACCTGGGCACCGAGACCGCCGTGTCCCAGTAGGCCATCCGGAGAACAGAGATCATGAATGTCGATCCAAACTATCTCCAACAACTCACCGCCGCTCTCTCCCGTACCGCGGCGCGGCAAGAGAGCCTGTCCAGCCAGATATCGAGTGGCGTACGGCTCACCGGGTTGGGAGACGATCCGATCGCAGCGGCGCAGAATGTTCAGCTCTCCGCCCGGATTTCCGCGGACAGCGTCTTCACCCAGACCGCGGTCACGACTACGGCCAAACTGCAGGCTGCCGATTCGACACTCGGATCGGTGGTCGATCAGATCGACCAGGCCATTTCAGTGGCTACCGCCGGCAACAACGGCACCGACAATGCCAGCGACCATTCCAGCGTTGCCGCGGAACTGACCAGCATCCGCGACGAGATCCTGGGTCTGGCGAACACAAGT
The DNA here is from genome assembly GCA_035642955.1 of Acidobacteriaceae bacterium. Lineage (GTDB taxonomy): Bacteria > Acidobacteriota > Terriglobia > Terriglobales > Acidobacteriaceae > KBS-83. The sequence continues at coordinate 833 of DASQRJ010000459.1, read as the reverse complement.
TACAGCGGGACGTATCTCTTTTCCGGAAGTCAGAATGGCGGCCCGCCGTTCCAACTGGATAACTCCACCAGCCCCGCGGGCGTCGTCTATTCCGGTGATAGCGTCGTGAATTACACGAGCACACCCGGTGGACAGTCGATTGCGACCAATCTGCCGGGTCAACAGGTATTTACTGCTGCAGGCGGCGACCTGCTAGGCACGCTGAATGCCCTCATTCAAGGTTTCTCGACCGGTGACACAGCAACAACCAGCGCCTTAACCTCGCAATTGAGCACGGCGCTTTCACAGGTCAGCACCCAGCGCGCAACGCTCGATGGTTCGATCAATCGCTTGCAGTCGGCCTCCGCTTATGCATCGCAGGAGCAGACTCAACTGGTGGCGAATCAGACCAATTTGTTGCAGGCCGACTTGCCCACGGTGGCGACGCAACTGTCGTCGAGTGAGACGCAGCAGTCGGCCCTCGAGTCCGTGATTGTGGCGATCGAGAAGCAGGGAACTCTCTTTGATCGCCTGTAAGCGTGCTACACCTCGGGGACCTTCTATACTGATGCCGGAGTCTGGCAATGCGAAGTGCGATGCGGTTCCTTTGGAACGCCACGCGTGGACACCGCCTGCGGCCTTGGCGCAGTGACTATCTGCGTTGGCGCATAGAGACCTATTCGGGGCGTGATGCCCACACCATCGATGCTGGTGAGTTTTTCCGCTTCGTATGGCAGGAAAAGGGAAATTTAATCCGCTTCCTGGACTGGACCGGCAAACTCGACGAAGGAAAGTAGATTCCGTGGCTGCTTGATCCTCATGCCAGTCGGCAATCCGCCAATTGAGCGAAACCC
>DASQRJ010000458.1:0-21077 GCA_035642955.1 Acidobacteriaceae bacterium | reverse complement strand
GGTCGCCGCGCAGAAAGACGGCGAGCGGCTTCCACTTGCCGTCCTGAGGCAACGCCATGTAGGCCAGCGCCTTGATGTCATGCTGGGGCAGCATGTTGAGGAAGGCGACGATGTCCGCGATGGCCGCCTTGCCGGGAGTGTGGATGCGCTCCGGCGTGCCGTCGCCCGTGGGTGCGAGGTCTTCGACCGGCGCGAGGCGCGACGTCGCCTTCTCGAGGTTGGCGGCGTAGTGGCACTCGGCGCAGGAGGCGATCAGGTCTTCGCCGGCGTCGGTGTAGACCATGAACTCCTGCGATCCGGAGCCGCCCATGGCGCCGGAGTCGGCCTCGACCACGACGAACGACAGGCCGCAGCGGGTGAAGATGGCGCGGTAGGTCCGATCGTGCTTGCGGTAGCTCTCATCCAGGCCGGCAGCGTCGATGTCGAAGGAGTAGGCGTCCTTCATGGTGAACTGGCGAACGCGCAGCAGGCCGCCCTTGGGGCGCGGTTCATCGCGGAACTTGGTCTGGATCTGGTACCAGATCTGGGGCAACTGCTTGTAGCTGCGCAGCTCATTCCGGGCGATGGAGGTCACGACTTCTTCGTGGGTCATGCCCAGGCCGACTTCGGTACCTTTGCGGTCCTTGAGGCGGAAGAGGTTGTCGCCAAAGATGGTCCAGCGGCCGCTCTCCTCCAGGAGCTCGCGCGGCAGCAGAGCCGGGAGAAAGAACTCCTGGCCGATCTTGTCCATCTCCTGGCGGACGATGGCGATGATCTTGTTCAACGAGCGCTGTCCGAGAAAGAGATACGAGTAGACACCGGCGCTCAGTTGCCGGACGTAGCCGGAGCGCAGCAGAAATCTGTGGCTGGGGACCTCGGCATCGGCGGGCGCTTCACGGAGGGTAGGGATAAAAAGCTGGGACCAACGGTGCATGCTGATAGGGATCTCGTCTTCTTTCGGCGCGCGATGCGCATTTTTCAGCTCTCTTCACAGTGTATCGAAGCAGCAGATGCGGCTCCGGGTTCCCTGGCCTGAGGGCGGCGCTTATGATGGGCTGGGCGAAACGGCATCTCAGTGGGCAGACGACGTGCTGGAGGGGTTTCGGACGAATGCTGGGTCGGGGGCGAAGGCGCGGTTGGTGGATTTCCCTGGTGACGGCGATGCTGTGCGCTTTCCCGCTGACGCTGGCTGGCTGCGGCAACAACGGTCCACCGGACTTCGCGCTGTCGCTGGCCAGCGGGCAGACGGCGACGGCCACCGTCAAGCAGGGGGGCACAACGCCGATCACCTTCCAGGTGAGTGCAGTTGGTGGCTCCACGGGCAGCATCACGCTGGTGTTGAGCGGGCTGCCGACGGGTGTCGGCGTGGCTCCGGGCTCGGCGACAGTGGGAATCGGATCGCCGCAGCCCTTCATGTTGAGCGCGGCGTCCAACGCTACGGTGACCAGCAGCCCGGTCACGCTGACGGCCACGGGAGTATCGGGGAATCCGCTCGACTCCAGCTCGATCACCCACACGCAAACGCTGACGCTGTCGGTAGCAGCATCCGCTACGCCCTGACCAACCCCACTCAGTGCGCCGGGATGGTTGTGTCCGTATCCGGGATGGGTGTGTAGGTGCCATCGCGGAAGCGCAGGCGCTCCACGCTGGTGTAGGGGATCGCCGCAGGCACGACTGGCGGTTCAGGCTTCTGCTTGCCGCGGCCACGGGTAAGCTTCCCCGGCTTCGCCTTCGCAGGCGTGTCGAGGTCCGGCGGTGGCTGGGTCCCGCTGCCGGTAAGTACCAGATCGTAGTAATCCTGTCCGGGAACAGCGACAAAGGTATCGGAGCGCTGCCAGGCGTAGCAGGGGTCGCGCAGCGGGCACTCCGGGCCACAGGCGTCGCGGTTGCTATAGCCGGTCTCTCCGGTAAAGGCGCGCACCACGTTCTCCTGCCAGGGCACCAGCAGGCTGAGGCTGCTGCTGGTAAAGTCGTCCGCTTGTGTGTGGCTCTCCAGCCGGATGCCGTGCAGGTCTGTTCCCATCGTGACCAGCTTGACGGAGGGCGGCAGTCCGTTGCCGCCGGCCAGGTCGACGGCGTCGTTCTCGTCTTCCAGCAGCCAGGTGTTGAGGCGGCGGGTAAAGACGGCCATGCCGATGACCGGGCGGCACATGATGCAGTTAAAGGTGTCGTCGCCCGGACGGCCCGGCTTGTCGCTGCGATGTGGCACTGCCGCGGTGACGACTACATGGCGCGGGTGGCCGGCCTGGAGGTAGTCAGCGTCAAAGATGACGACGATGTCGACCGGATCCTTGGGAGCAAACCAGGAACCGGTGAGGTCGACCGAGGGATGGTCCGGCAGATTTGCGCGCGCCGTTTGCGTCGCCGGATCGTAGCGGCCGTACCAGTGTGCAATGGCATCGGCCAGCACAAAGAGGCGCGGCGCCTCCACCGGGGCAGTTTTGCGCTGGCACCCGCCAAGCAGCAACAGGGCCGCCGCAGAGGCAGCGATGGGACGCAAGCGCAGCACGCCCCCCATGCTAGAGCAATTCCGGCTTGTTGGGAGAGAAAGAAGACAAAAGCAGATAACGGCAGACCACCACAGACAAAGGCAGACCAATGCAGATGACAGCAGAAGTCCGCGGAGAACCGCCGTGTCTGCCTTCGTCTGCTGTTATCCGTCTTTATCTGTGGTTGTCTTCACATCAGCTCCAATCCCCACAGGTCGTGCAGGTGCAGGATGCCGAGCGCGCGCCGATCGTGGTCCGTGACCACGAGAGAGGTGATGCGGCGCTCTTCCATGATGGCGAGGCCGCGCGCGGCCAACTCGTCTTCCGCGATGGTCTGCGGGCTGGGATTCATTGCGTCGCCTGCACTGAGGGTGAGGGCGTTGGGGCCGCGGCTTTCCAGCAGGCGACGGAGATCGCCGTCGGAGATGAGACCGATAAGGCGGCCCTCGGCGTCCAGCACGGTAGTGACGCCGAGCTTCTTGCGCGACATCTCGTAGATGACCTGGGTCATGGGTGTGGCAGCAGCGACCGCCGGCAGCGCGTCGCCGGAGTGCATCAGGTCGCGCACGAAGGCGAGCTTCTTGCCCAGCTTGCCACCGGGATGGAGCGAGGCGAAGTCTTCCGCACGGAAGCCCTTGCGCAGCGAGACGGCGATGGCCAGCGCGTCGCCGAGCGCGAGCATGGCGGTCGTGGATGCAGTGGGCGCGAGGCCCAGACCGCAGGCTTCGTTTGGCACCGAGCAGTCGAGCGCGACATCGCTCGAGCGGGCCAGCGTGGAGTCGAGATTGCAGCAGAAGCAGATGAGCGCATCGCCGATGCGCTTGAGCGTCGCGAGCAACCGCAGGATCTCTTCCGTTTCGCCGGAGGCCGAGAGCGCGAGCACCAGGTCACCGCGGGTGAGCATACCCAGATCGCCATGCAGCGCCTCGGCGGGGTGGAGGAAGAGCGCGGGCGTGCCGGTGGAGGAGAGCGTCGCGGCGATCTTCTGCGCGATGATGCCGCTTTTGCCCATCCCGGTGACGACGACGCGGCCCCGCGTCTCACCGCAGCGCAGCACCAGTTCGACGGCAGCGGCGAAGGGCGCGGCCATGGCGCCTTCGAGCCGACCGGCGAGCGCGAGGAGACCGTCAGCCTGGATGCGGATGAGGTTTGCCGGTGTGGTGGCGGGCGAGGGGTCGGTCGGCTTCACCATTGCGTCACACGAAACAATAGCAGGATGAGGCAGCGGTGACATTGCGGTGACAGGCGGATCGGCGGATGTCGGCTAAAATGGAGAGTTCGGTTGAACCTGGGGAGGGTTCGTCTCCACTTGAAGCGCAATCTGATTGTCATCTTAGTGGTAGTTGTGGCTCTGGGCCTGATGGGTTGGTCCGGGTATCAGAATCTGCAGCGCCGACGCGCCGCACAGAATGCCAAGCCGCCGGTCACGGTGCTGGACCAGTCGAACCAGACGGTACAGCAGGACGTGGCCTCCGATGAGGGGCTGCCGAACCTGCGGGGGAAGAAAGCGCCAGCGTTCCTGCTGAAGACCCAGGATGGACGCAAGGTTTCGCTCGCCGATTACAAGGGCAAAGCAGTCCTGGTGAACTTCTGGGCCACCTGGTGCGTGCCCTGCAAGCTGGAGATGCCATGGTTCGTGGATCTGGAGAAGCAGTACGCATCGCAGGGATTTGAGATCCTGGGGGTGAATGAGGACGATGAAAAGGATCACGGCCAGATCGACAAGTTCGCGAAGAAGATTGGCGTGAACTATCCCATCCTGCTGGGCAACGATGCGACCTCAAAGGCCTATGGCGGCATCGAGGTTCTGCCGACTTCGTTCTATATAGGCCGCGATGGCAAGGTGGTGGACGAGGCGGCAGGGCTTATCTCTCGCGACGAGATTGAGGCCAACATCAAGAAGGCCCTGGCGGCGAGGGACTGATGCATCGAGCGATTGCAATATGCGGCGGCTTTCTGCTGTTGGCCGGCATAGCATCGGCGCAGAAACTTCCCTGGCAGGACACGCCGGAGGCCGGCGGCAAGACGCCGCAGAGGGTGCGCTTCGAAGGACCGGACCAGACCGAGGTCGCGGCGCATAAGCCGCAGGTGGTGGAGCTGCGCTTTCGTATCCAGGAGGGCTTCCACATCAATTCGCACACGCCGCATGAGAAAAACCTGATTCCTACGCAGTTGCTGGTGGTGGATGGCGACGGAGTGAACGTCTCCGCGGTTGATTTCCCGCCGGGCGCCGATACCAGCTTCGCTTTTGCCCCGAACGATAAGGTGAGTGTGTACACCGGGGTGGTGACCCTGCGCGCGCACATGACGGTAGCCCCCGGCGGCCATCTGCTGCAGGGTGCGCTGCGCTACCAGGCCTGCGATGCGAACGCGTGCATGCCGCCGCGCAAGATCCCCGTCGCCATAAGCCTGCTGGCGAAGTAGTACGCGCGTTGCGTGGTAGCATCCCGGCTATGATCCGCATCGCTCTGGCCTTTTCGCTCGCGCTTGCGAGCGCTTTCCCCCTGTACATCTCTGCGCAAACGCCCGATCCACAGTCACCGCAGGCGCGTATCGCGCAACTGCTCAATGACTCTGCGGGCGCATGGACGCCGGGCCAGATCGCAAACATGGAGCGGCTGCGCGACGCGGCGCTGAACGATCCGTATGCGCTGACGGAACTGCGTCACCTGACCGACAACATCGGTCCGCGGATTGCCGGCTCGCCGCAGGCGCAGCACGCGGTGGAGTGGGTTGCCGACGAGATGCGCGCTCTGGGTGCGACGGTGACCATTGAGAAAACGAAGGTGCCCCATTGGGTGCGCGGCGAGGAGACAGCGGAGTTGACCGCATGGCCCGGCATGACTCCGAAGACAACGCAGAAAATTGTGCTGACGGCGTTAGGCGGCAGCGTCGCCACGCCGAAAGACGGTATCAGCGCGCCGGTGGTCGTCGTGGATTCGTTCGCCGATCTGAAGGCGTTGCCGAAGGATGCGGTGAAGGGGAAGATCCTGTTGTTCAACGAGCACTTCGACAAGGGGCTGGCCGCGCAGGGCCGCGGCGACGAGGCGTACGGCGAGGCGGTGGTCTATCGTGGCGCTGCGCCCGGCGTGGCGGCCTCGATGGGCGCGGTGGCGACGCTGGTGCGCTCGGTCGGCGGCGCGGACTATCGCCTGCCGCATACCGGCATGACGTATTACGCATCCGGAGTCGTGAAGATCCCCGCCGGCGCTGTAACTGCCGAGGACGCGGACCTGTTGAAGAATCTGACATCGCAAGGCGAAGTCCAGATGCATCTGACGTTGACACCGGAGACGCTGGCGCCGGTAGAGACCGCGAATGTGATCGCGGACTGGAAAGGCACGGAGCATCCGGAGCAGGTGGTGATCGTCTCCGGGCATCTCGATTCGTGGGATCTGGCGACGGGCGCGATCGACGATGGTGCAGGCATTGTTGTGTCGATGCAGACGATTCATCTGCTGCAGAAGCTTGGAGTGCATCCCCGGCGCACGGTGCGCTTTGTGGCCTGGATGGACGAAGAGCAGGGCTCCTACGGCGCGCAGACCTATGCGAAGGATTACGCCGGCGATCTGCAGAATCATGTCGGTGCGATCGAGTCCGACCTGGGTGCGGGACATCCCACCGGAATCTACTTCCAGGGCGGCGCTGCACTGGATGCCTGGCTGAGGCCGGTGTCCCGGGTGCTGGCGCCCATCGGTGCCCCGCTGTTGCAACGCAGTCCGGAGACGGGAGAGGACATCAGCTTTGTGACCGGGAAGGGTGTGCCCGGCTTCGCGCCGATCCAGGACAGTCGCTACTACTTCAACTACCACCACACGGCGGCGGATACCTTTGACAAGGTGAACCCGCGCGAGCTGGGAGAGAACGCAGCCGTCATGGCGGTGACCGCATACGCGCTGGCGGATGCGGCGACACCCGCGCCCAGATAAAGCAAGACAACTACAGGCAACAGCAGACAACTGCAGAGGAAGGCAGATCGCTCTGCTGCTTCTGTCTGCTTTTATCTGTCGTTGTCTGCGGTTGTCTCTCTCAGACTTCGAGGCCGATCGAGCGCATGAGCTGAAGCGCGTTGGTGCTGTCGGCGATACCAGGCGTGAGCTTGTAGTCGAAGTGCAGCTCGCCGGCGCTGAAGCGATCGCCGAAGTGCACGTTTGCAGCCTCCCGGTCGAGCGCTCCGGCGATTTCGGTCAGCGCAAGGTCGTGCGTGGTGATGAGTCCGATGGCGTTGCGGGCGAGCAGACCGCGGAGCAATGCCTCGGTACCGACGCGGCGATCATGGGAGTTGGTGCCGGAGAGCAGCTCGTCGAGCAGAAAGAGCGTGGGCTCGGGGCCGCCGGCGAGATCGGTGATCTGTTTGAGCCGCTGAATCTCCGCATAGAAGCGCGAAAGGCCGCTCTGCAGCGAATCCTGCACCGTGATGGAAGCGCCCACAGCCAGCGGCGAGAGTGCGAGGCGGGTGCAGCAGACCGGTGCGCCGCACTGCGCGAGCACGGCGTTCATGCCGATGGCGCGCAGCAGAGTGCTCTTGCCCGCCATGTTCGGCCCGCTGACGATGATGAGCGGGTGTGCGGCGTCGAGCAGCACATCGTTAGGCACGGCGGTGGCGTGCGGCAGAAGCGGATGCGTGAGCCCCTTCGCATCGAGCGCCGCAGCATCGGCGCGCAGCGTGGGGAAGCTGCAGGCTGGCCGCTCATAGGCGAAGTTCGAGAGCGAGCTGAGCGCCTCGAATTCACCGACACTTGTGAGCCAGGCGAGTATGTGGCTGCCATGACGGCGGCGCCACGCTTCGATGGCGTACATGCAGAGCGGAGTCCAGAAGATGAACCGGTTCGTGAGCTTTACAAACCAGTTGTCGCTGGATTCGAGCCACTCGAGGTCGCGCTCGAGCTTCGCAATGGCACGCGAAGGCGTGAGTCCTTCGCTGCGCACCGCGGCGGTGAGTGCGCTCATGCGTGGTGCATGGAATGGCTGCGTTTCGTAGACGGCAAGAACACGATGCAGCGGGCCGAGCAGCGGCGAGATCTGGAGCACATCTCCGGCGGCGCGTTTGATGGCTGCGATGAAACGCGTGGTAAGCGTGAAGTTGGCGAAGCTTAGGAATACGAACCAGGTGTAGTTACTGGTGGCGAACCAATAGAACATGCTGACGAGCCAGAGCACCGCGAGCGGCGGGGCGGCGTAGAGAAGCCAGCCGGGCACGGTTGCTTCAGGCGATTCAGCCCACCGCGTGAGTGCCTCCGGCGTGCCCTCATGAATGGCATCGGCCGCGAGTGCGAGCTGCTCGCGCAGATCGAGCCGGGGAGCCAATTCACGGACTGCATCCTGGCGCTGCACGATCTCGTTCGGCGCGGCGGGACGCAGCAACCAGTCAGCCAGCGTGTGCTGGCCGGGAGCGCTCGCTGCCTGGGAGATCAATTCGTAGAGGCTGCCGGCGCCGAAGATATCGAGATCACGTGCGTAGAGATGTTTCGCATCGAGAAAGCGCTCGCCGGAGTCGCCATGTCCCGCCCACGTGTCGTCGAGCCGCGCGAGGCCGCGACGATAGAACGCCTCAAGTCGCGTGGATCGGGCGAGTGCGCGGAGGAGCCGCTCGTGAGCAATCCATAGGGTGCCGAAGATAAGCGCGGGAACCAGCGCCCAGGCAAGAAGGTTTGGATACGAGCGCGCCAATGCGATGGCAGAGATAACCGCAATCACGGCGAAGGCGAGTTTGCTGAAGCCGAAAACTCTATCCTTTCGGCGCAGTCGCGATTGTTCCGAAGCGAGCTCGGCAAGCCGTTGGCTATAGACGCTTCGTGCGTCTGGTTGCGGCGACGACACCGGCGCGTTCAAGCCGGTTGCGGCGCCTCCGCGCTCTGAGCGGGTGCGGCGATGGACGGCGCAGATTGCAGACGGCGCACGACGCGCTCGCGGCCAAGCGCAAGCATGACTGCGAAGAGCGAGGGCGCAACACCCTGGCCAGTGAGCGCGACGCGCGCGCCATTGATAAGCACGCCCGGCTTTACGCCCTTCTCTTCGGCGAAGGCGCGCAGGAGTTGCTCCGCGGATGCCTCGGTGAATTCGGAGGCGGCGTCATAGCGGCCGCCGAGCTCGACCAGCAGGTCGCGGGTGGCCGAGTCCTTGATAAATTTCGCCACGGCGGCTGGATCGAAGGCAAAGTCGTCACCGAAATAGGCACGAGAGGTGGCAGCAAAATCCGTGAGGCTGCGGGCGCGGGCCTTGGTGAGATCGATGGCGGCGAGAATGTCGGCTTCGTGGCGCGTAGGAATAAAGCCGGCCTTCCCCCACTCCATTTGGATCAACGGCAGCAGCTCCTGCGCGCTCGAGCGGCGAATCCACTCGGTGTTGAACCAGGCGAGCTTGTCGTTGTCGAAGACGGCGTTCGACTTCGAGATGCCCTCCAGCGAAAAGAGCCGGATCAGTTCATCGGAGCTGAAGATTTCGCGGTCGCGGCCGTCGGCTTCCTTACCTGCCGCGCCGGGCGACCAGCCGAGCAGTGCGAGGAAGTTGCGGAAGGCCTCGGGCATGATGCCCATATCCTTGTACGAAGTGACGGAGGTGGCTCCGTGACGCTTGGAAAGGCGCGTCTTGTCCGGGCCAAGAATGAGCGGCACATGCGCGAAGATGGGCAGCGGCGCGCCGAGCGCCTGGTATTGCAGAACCTGCTTCGGGGTGTTCGAGATATGGTCTGCCCCGCGAATGATATGGGTCAGGCGCATGTCCAGATCGTCGGCGACGACCGAGAGGTGATACGTAGGGATGCCGTCCGAGCGCAGCAGCACGAAGTCTTCGAGCTCGCTGTTGGCGAACTCGACGCGGCCGACGACGGCATCGTCGAATGCCGTGACACCGCCCTCGGGAACCCGGAAGCGAATCGCGGCAGGCTCGCCGGCGGCGCGGCGGGCGGCAGCGTCCGCAGGCGCGATGACGCTGCAGCGGCGATCGTACATGGGTGGCTTGCCGGCCTCGGATGCGACCTTGCGGCGATGCTCCAGGTCTTCTTTGGTACAAAAGCAGGGATAGGCGTGGCCGGAGTCGAGCAGCTTCTGCGCCGTGGCCTTGTACAGGTCGAGCCGCTGCGACTGGTAGAACGGGCCTTCGTCCCAGTTGAGGCCGAGCCAACGCATCCCATCGAGGATGCCTTCGACCATGGCCTCGGAGGAGCGCTCGAAGTCGGTGTCTTCGATGCGCAAGATGAGGGTGCCACCGGTGTGGCGGGCAAAGAGCCAGTTGAAGAGCGCGGTGCGGGCGCCCCCCACGTGTAGATAGCCGGTAGGGGAGGGTGCGAAACGGACGCGGGGACTTTCAGACGAAACAGGCATAGACGAGTCTGCATTGATGCTAGAACATTTTGCAGCGGCTGGGTGGCGGTTCCATGGAGGGTGGCAATATGACCGAGGTCGAATTTACCGTGCCGCAAGGCTGCAGCCTGAGCGCCGCCGCTTCCTTGATCGAGAAGGCGTGCCAACAATGTGGGCTGCGCGTTTCTACGCGCTCTGCGTTGGCTAGTTATCCGGGATGCATTCACTGGCATGTGAAACGCGGCATCCAGCCTGGCACCTTGGAACTCACGCTGTGGGAAGCGAAGCGGAGGGTTTGGGCAAGCATCCAGGATGGCAGACGCGCTGCATGGATCGACGATGCGCTGCCGCGCGTGAAGGATGCGGTCGAGACGGCATTGCGTATCGCCGTCTCCTGACCCATCTTCGTCGGCTTGGATGCGTCAGAGCATTTTCGGTAATACAGTGAACCGCGGAGATGCATTCGGTGTGGCTTTTCCTTAACGAAAAGCCACGAGAGCGGTCGCTGGACGGTCTACACCTATACCTAAAATCCTCTAGCCGCGCGGTTGGGGGTCGGTGGGATTCGCGGGTGGCGGCGCGGCGGGCGGGTAGGCAGCCGGTGGATACGCGGGCGGGTACGCGGTGGGGAGATAGCCCCCGGCGGATTGCGGAAGCGGCACCACCTTCCACTGCGAAAACGCGACCACGTAGAGGATGATCATGTTCGCCAATGGCACGAAGAGCAGGAGCGAAAACCAGGGAGAGAAGCCGGCCTTTTTGAAGATCATCCAAAAGGGAATGATGTAGATGCAGATGCTGACGAGGGCGAAGAGCCCAAAGAACGGTAGGAAGTAGGCAAGGTGCGGATCGATGCCGATACTGCGGGGATCCATAACGATTCCTTCGCGAGTCGAGGATGACGCGAGGATACTGGCATCGCGTCAGCCAGACAAGTCCAATCCGGAGTGTGGGGTTAGAGCATTTTCGGTATACGGTGAACCGCCGAGCTGCATTCGGTGTGGCTTTTCCTTAACGAAAAGCCACCAGAGCCGTCGCTGGACGGTCTACACCTATACCTAAAATGCTCTAGTCCTCGCCGCGATCGATATCCAGCGGGAAGATGGATTTGAGGACGATGATGAGCAGCCCAAGCACATTGGCGGTGGCCGTGCCCAGCAACGCGATGAGCACGCCATCGGAGAGCCTTCCGTGTTGCAGCTCTTCACGCAGCACGATGCAGCCGACAAAGACCAGCCACACGACCGTGAGCGCGAAGAGACTGGGAACCAGCCACTGGCGAAATTCGAGAAACTGCGCTTTGCGCGCGTCGTCGTATTGATCCCGCTCGGCGATGGCGAGTCCGGAGGATGCCAAACTCGCGGTTCGCTGCGCGATCGCCGAAGCGCTGGTGTCGGTGATGGTTTCCGGATCGGGAGCGGTTTGTGGAGGAGTCGTGCTCATGCGGCCACCGGCTTCAATACTGACTTGAAGTAGGTTTCGATCTCCGCATCGGGAATGGGGATGTAGCGTTTTCCCGGATTTTCACTCCAGGCCTCGGCCCAGGGCGTTCCCGCGGCATGCGTCATGATGGAGAGCTCGACCGCGGAGTAATGGCCATACTGCTCCAGGATGCGGCGCAGGATGCGTTCGGCATAGTCGACATCAGGACCCTTTGCCGGCAGGGTGTAGCGGCGCAGCACCATCTTGTTGCCCTCGACGGCTGCGTAGCGCGCGGGCTCGGTGATGGGCTCGGCGCCGAAACGCTGGAAGGCGCGGTAGACATCCGGCAGCACTGGCCCGTACTGCCAGGCTTCCACGGAACGATCGAGCAGCGGGCGGCCCGTCAGCGCTAGGTGCCATCCATGCGCATAGTAGATGAGCTTTTGCACCTTCATCGGATCGATGGCGAGCTGGCGTTCGCGGCCGAGATCGAGCAGGCGATTGGCAACAGCGCGGGGGTCAAAGGGCATGGCGGCGAATCCCTTCTACGCAGTCCTCTGCTTAGAGCGAGTATAAGCGGCTCGGCTACGACTTCCTATCACGCCGGACTGGGCAGCTTGTGCTGACCATCCTGATCGCCCTGCTGTGCCTTCAGGTCGCGCAGCAGGTCTTCGATCTGGTCTTGGCGCTCCATCGCGGCAAAGCGCTCTTCGAGGTCCGATTCACTGAGATTCGTGCCTGTCTCGGCGACGAGGAGTGCCTGCTGCGCGTGACCTTCGGCGGCGGCCTGGTCGATGCGGCCGCGCACCCGCGCTATGGTGCCTGAAACACTGGGTGATGCTTTCGGCCCGGAGCCGGTCACTTTCTGGCTGGCCCGGGCGCGGCGATGCTCGATGGCCAGCAGCTCGCAGCGCGACTGCGTCTCCTGCAGGCGCTGTTGCAGCCGGCCGAGCGCGGTGCGCAGCGTGTCGGTCTCGGTCCGCTGATCGCCAAGCTGCTGGGCGAAGCTGGCAGCCATCTGCTGGTGGCTGACCTGTTGCCGCAGTGCGCCGCGTGCCAGGTCGTCCTGCTGGCGGCTGACCGCCAGCGCCGCCTTGCGCTGCCAGTTGCCGGCGGATTCCTCGTGCTCGGCCTGCTTCTTCTCGAGCAGATGCTGATCGGCCAGCGCGATGGCCACCTGCGTCTTCACCTGCAGGAGCTGGTTCTCCATGTCCAGCATGAGCTGGCGCAGCATCTTCTGTGGGTCTTCCGCGCGGTCGATCAGGTCGTTGAGGTTGGCGCGGAGTAGAGTTGCAACTCTTTCAAGCAGTGCCATGACGTGACTCCTTTACGATTCGATGCCTGTTTGCGGCCGTGACCCCGGCCGAAGCCAGGGCCACGGCGCGGTTTAGCTGTTGCTCCCTGTGCTGCCGTTCGGCCGGGCGCGCATGCTCTTTACGTTCGCCATCAGCTCATGCATGTCCATGCCGGAGAGTGCTTCGAAGAGCGCCGGCACCTGCGCAGCGATCTTCGTCAGGTCGCCGGTCAGCTTGTTGGCGCCCACCTGGCCTTCGCCGCCGGTGGAGACAATGGTGATCTTGTCCACCTTGCTGAGCGGCTCAGCCATGGCGCGGACCACCTCCGGCATGCTGCTGATGAGGCGATCGACCACCGCGGCCTGGGTCCATTCCTGATAAGCCTCGGCCTTCACGTTCATTGCCTTTGCCTCCGCCTCGCCCTTCTGGAAGATGACCGCGGCTTCGGCCTCGCCCTGGGCCCGGATCGCAGAGGCGCGGCCATCGGCTTCCATGGTCAGGCGCGATTTCTCGGCGGCGGCGATGTTCTCCACGCGCTGGCGCTCGATCTCGGACTGTTTCAGCACGGTGGCGATCAGCTCTTTCTCGTGACGCAGAATCTCCGCTTCCTGCACCTTGACCTGCGCCTCCTTCTCGATCTGCTGCACCTTCACCTGCTCCGCCACCACGCGCTGCTGCATCACGTTGGTCTGCAGCTCGTAGGCCTTGTCTGCCTGCGCTTCCTGCTTGCGGCTTTGTTCGGTGAACTGTGCTTTCTGGATATCCAGGTCGCGCTGGGCCTCGGCCTGCTTGGCCAGCGACTGCGTCTCGGCCAGCACGCGCTCCTGGTCCGCTGCGGCCTTGGCGACGGCGGATTCCCGCAGCGCGATGGCACGGCGGATGGCGGTATCGCGCTCCGCTTCGGCGGCGGCGACATCGGCATCGCGCTTGATGCGCGCAATGTCCGGGCGTCCCATGTTGGTGATGTAGTCGTTCTTGTCGCGGACTTCTTTGATGGTGAACGAGATGACCTCCAGGCCCATCTTGCTCATGTCCTCGGCGCAGGTGGCGCGCATGCGCTCGCCCACCATCTCCGGCTCCTTCACGATCTGCTCGACCGTGAGCTGGCCGATGATGCCGCGCAAGTGGCCTTCCATTACCAGGCGAATCAGCCCTTCGCGCTGCTGCGGCGCCTTGGTGAGGAACTGCTCAGCGGCGGTGAGAATCGATTCGCGATCGGAGCGGACCTTGATCTGCGCGACGGCTTCGACGGTGACCGCGACACCCTGCTTGGTATAGAGGTCCTGCTGCGGCGCGACGTCGAAGGACATCAACTCCAGCGAGAGCTGGCGGCAGCTTTCCACCACCGGGAAGATGACAGCGCCTGAGCCCTTGATGATGCGCGGACCACGGAAGCCATAGACGATGAGCGCTTCGTTAGGTCCGGCCTTGCGAAACATCTTCGCAATGCTCGTCATGATGATGAGAAGGACGACAACTCCCAATCCGATGAAGACAGTGACAATGGTTGGCATACCCGATCCTTACCGTCGAAACAGCGTGAAGCCAGCCGTACTGAGTGTGGCCGGAGCCGTCCCCTGGCTGTGGGCGGCCGCGGTCGCGGAGCGCGAACCCCGCTGATGATGACAACCGTTCGCGTCACGTGGCCGGCGGAGTACCCTCCAACTCCGACCATGGTCGGACGTAGGCTACGCCGCGCTCGTAGCGCAGAACGACGACCTCGATATCCCGGGCAATAGCGGCGCCGGCATCGCTGCGGGCGGCTGCGGCGCGCCGTGCACCACCCTGCGAGTAGGCGATCTCGCCCGTGCCGCCCTCGTGAATCGGGCTGCTCACACGGGCAAGTACGCCGGTCATCTCCGTCTCTTCCGCGGTCATGACGCGCTCGTTGGGAAGCAGGACGCGCACGAGGAACCAGAAGATGACGCCAGCGCCCACGCCCCCGCTGAGCACTGCCAGCGCAAATACGCCGGCGCCCCAGAACGGGCTGAAACGGCAGAGCAGATAGCCTGCTCCACCAAACCAGCAAAGAAAAGCAGGCAGCGTGAAGCCGTTGAACGGCGAGAGGCTGCCGTCGTGTCCGCCGTGGGTTGCATGTGTGTGCAGATGGCCGACGTGGGCGTGACCCGAATGAAAATGCCCGAGATGCAGGTGGCCGAAGCCGCCTACGAAGGCGAGGACACTCAGCACCAGACCCACGCCAAAGCAGACGAGATACCAGTTCTCCGCACTCAATAGGAACGTGTGCATCGGTCATCTCCTCTCTTTCGTATGGAGGTCGCCGTCACGCGTACTCCGGCTGCCATTGCGGGCGGCGCCTCGCTTCTCTGTCTTGTTCGCTTCGGCACCATGTCTGCGCCGGGGAGCCAGTTCGGGCCGCAACACCTCCAGCAGCCGGTCGGCGAGCAACGGCGTCTCGAGAATGGCGGCGAGCAGCAGCAGGCAGCGGCGAGTGTCTTCATGCTGGGCCGCCGCCAGGAGGGCACGGCGCAGTTCGGGGTCGCGGCGGAAACGCTCCGCGCCCGCGATCAGCCACAGGTCGAGCTTGTCCTCATCTGCCCGGGTGTGGAGTGTGCGTGCCTCCGAGAGCAGCTCCGCGTGATACCCCTCCGGGTCGTCGACCAGATAGCCGGGATGGACCTTGAAGAAGCGTGCCAGCAAGAGCCGCGTCGTGTTGGTCAGGTGGGGGCGTGCGCCGCTTTCGATCTGCGAGAGATAGGACTGGCTGACCGCCGTGTCCATCTCTGCGCGGATGGCGCGCACCAGCTCCTGCTGCGTCATGGCGCGATCCAAGCCGCGAAGCGAGCCTTCGACCTCGCGGAGATAGCGGATTTTCTCGCCAAGCTTCATATTGCAATCCGCAATAACAATATCGCATATTGCGATAAACGCCAGAAATCTTTGGTAATACGTTGTATTGACCAACTTGACCAAGTTAGCTTATCCTGATGGCATGGCGAAGATGACGACAACAGTAAACATCTATGCGGCGAAGACCCAGTTATCGGCGCTGGTGGATAAGGCTGCGCAGGGCGAGGAGATCGTGATCGCCAAGGCGGGCAAGCCGATGGCGAAGCTGGTGCCGCTGGAGCCAGCGGTACAGACGCCGCGCACTTTTGGCCAAAATGTGTTGAAGATCAGCTATATCGCGCCGGACTTCGATGTAACGCCAGATGACATCCTCGAAGACTTTTACGGCCCCATCGAGCCTGAGAAACGAGAGAAGTGACGGCCCCGGCGTTTCTTATTGACACGCATGTGCTGCTCTGGCTGGACGCGGAGCCTGAGCGACTCTCCGAACATATTCTTGGGCTGCTGCGTGACCCAAGACATGCTGTCTATTGCAGCGCGGCGTCGCTATGGGAGATCGCCATCAAGCAGAACGTCGGCAAACTGCGGGTTGAAGGTTCGTTGCCGGAGATGATCGGGCGATATGGCTTTCGCGAGCTGCCGGTAACCGCGCGCGATGCTGAAAACACGCGCGGCCTGCCGCTGCATCACCGTGATCCCTTTGACCGCATGCTGGTGGCGCAGGCCATGGCCGGCAATCTCGTATTAGTGAGCGGCGACCGGCAGATGTTGGCGTATGAAATCCCTGTTTTGAGTTGCTGAAGTTCAGTGCAGCGGGACACCATCCAGCCTGGTGAGCCGGCCTACCGGGTATAGACCGAGCTTCGGGTCCATCCACGGTGAACGGTCGTAGAAGAATTCAAGCCGCGCATATGGACTTGCGGCAAACTTCGGATCGTTCTCGACGCGTTCTTCGAACTCTGTCTTGAGCTTCGGATCTTTGGCCATCATCTCCCGCGCCAGCTTTTCCAGCACGTATGGCTCGCCGTATTCGCGCTGCTCGAAGATCGGATCGAAGGCGTTCCAGGCCATGGCGGAGTCGGGCGCCGTCGGTTCGAGCCATTCCATAGCAACGTGCGAGAGACGCTGATTCAGCTCGACCACGGCGGAGCCCGCGGGAAACGTCATCGTCTCGGTGACGAGTGAACATTGTGGCGGCTGGCCGGGATGGCCGTTGCTGCCCTCGCCTCCGAACATGGGGTGATGGCCTTCAAATGGCGGCTGCTGCCAGTTGCCGTCATGGCAGCGGTAGGTCTCGACGGGGGCAGTCCACGCAGCCATTGTGCGTTGCATCGCCACCTGGTGGGCGGCCAGTACATCGATGACATCGGTCCACTGCGGCGGAATGATGTAGGCGACCGGGGGCACGGCAGAGACCGTGACCTTGGCTCCGGTCTGCAGCGGAAGCGTCACGTTCCACGGCTCGTGCGAGTATTGCACCCACATCGTGCCGGAGACCGCGCTCAGCTCGCGGGTGTATTTGTAACCGCGAAAGAGGAAAGGTGTCGTCTCGCCCGACCAGGCGAGCTTAAGCGGGTAGCCGACGTTGCTCAATGGGTGCGCGCCGAGCTCTTCCGCCTCGTGATCGGCCGCGGCATTCAGGGCGATCAGTTTGTCGGCATCCCGGTTGACGACGCGGAGCAGCGCACGAAGCAGCTCGTAATTGCCGGTGACGCGCGTCTTGTAGTCCTTCAGCATGTGCATCTCGACCAGCATGCTGGGCCGGTTTTCCAGGTTCATGTAGCCGGTCGAAAAACGGGGGACGAAGGCATCGAAGCCCAGCCCCTTGGAGGGATCGTTTTCGTCGGCCAAATCAATGTAAGTCGGCGAGGCGAGGTGGCCGGCCGCGTCGACCCGTTGCTCCAGATCGGGGATGACGCTCTCTTCGAGCCAGCGGCCGGTGTCCGCATGGAGATTGGGGAAGTGCTCGATGGTGAAGGTGACGTCGTACTGGAAATCGGCGCCATCGGTCACGTGGTCATCGACGAAGAAGTCGGGCAGCCAGCGGTGGAACATGGTCAGGAAAGCGCGCGTCTCCGGCGCATCGGCCTTCATGTAATCGCGGTTCAGGTTGAGGTTGGTGGCGTTGCCGCGCCAGCCCATCTCCGCGGGGCCATTTTGGTTGATGCGGTTGTAGGGCGAGCGGCGTTCGTGCCCATCGGCGTTGTAGATGGGGATGAAGACGAAGACCGCGCGATCGAGCAGGTCAGCATCTTTTCCGGTGATGACCATGTCGCGCAGCAGCGCGAGGCAGCTATCCTTGCCGTCCATCTCGCCGGCATGGATGGCGTTCTGCACCAGCACGATGGGGCGCTTCGCCGCGTGGAGTGCAGCGGGATCGAAGACGCCGTCTTTCGACGCGATGACGATGTCGAGCTCACGGCCCTCACCCGTCTTGCCGAAGGACTCGATGCGCACCTGCTGCGGCTTCGCCTGGGCGATGCGGCGCAGGTAGGCCATGGTGGCGGCATAGTCCGGCGTGGTGCGGTAGTTGGATTGTTCGGCCGGCGTTGCCCAGTCGGCGGAGGGGCTTTGGGCGAAAAGGCAAGGAGTCAGGAGAGCGAGAACTGCCAGGAGCGGCGCGCGCATGGTTTCAAGGGTAGCGCAGGACCGGCTCCCTCACGTTTCTCAGGTGATGTCCTCGGTATCGAAGACCTTCACCTTCACCGTCGGCCGATGGGGAGCTGTGCCATGCACTTCAGCCAGTAGATTCCGGACCACGTCTTCGAGATGGCGCTGATTCTCGATGACTGCGCTCATGGACTGGATCTCTTCCGGGTCCTCCACCTTTTCCAGCAGGACGGTGGCGTGCGCCTGCGCAACGTGATCCAGGCCGAGGCCCTCCGGCGTCTTCGCTTTGACAGAGATGGCCTTGGTGTCCACGCTGAGCAGGTCGGCGAGCCGCTCGCGGATCTCGCCGGCGATGGGAGAGATCTTCGGTTTGGCCAGCACCAGCGTGGCATCGAGGTTCACGATGTGATAGCCCGCGTGCTGAATCTCTTCCAAAGCCAGGTTGAGAAAGATGGTTGAATCCGCATTCTTCCAGCGCTGGTCGCCCGGCGGGAAGAAGGTGCCGATATCGCCGGCAGCTACCGCGCCGAGCAGCGCATCGGTGACGGCGTGCAGCAATACGTCGCCGTCGCTGTGGCCGGCCAGGCCCTCCGGATGGTCGATGGCGATGCCGCCGATGCGCAGCGGAACGCCGGCCTGGAAGGCGTGGGAGTCCCAGCCGTGACCAATGCGAATGTTCATGAAAGCCTCTCTTCCTGCCGGGTTGCGCTATTCTGCCGCGTTGCTCTTCAGGCGCGGGCCGCCGGCTGCGCGCTTTGGCGCCGGGCCAGAGCAAAAGCACAGACGGCGTACGGTACCGGGTACAACTCCCAACGCGGCCGTTCCCTCCAAGGAACGGCTGGTTAGAACCGATCTCTCCACATTACGTTATCTGTGCTTTTGCTTTAGATAGAACTCTGCCAGCTCGAGATCGCCCGGCTGCGTGATCTTGAGATTCGCCGGCGAGCCCGGAACCACGGCGACCTGGCTGCCGGCGCGCTCCACCAGGCTGGCCTCGTCGGTTCCGGCGAAGCCATCGGCTTGCGCTTCGGCGAAGGCGCGCTTCAGGATCGACCAGCGAAATCCCTGGGGTGTCTGCGCCTGCACGACGTACTCGCGCGGGATGGTGGTGCGGATGATCGCGCCATGCGCCGTACGTTCCACCTGCTTGATGGTGTCGATGGCCGGCAGACCGACGATGGCGGCGCCATGCTCGGTCACCGCTTCGATCGTCCGCGCAATGGTGTCCGAGTCGATCAGGGGACGGACGGCGTCGTGTACCAGGACAATATCGTCGTCTTCCGCCTGCATCGCCGCAAGCGCGCGCCCGACGGATTCCTGCCGGCTGTCGCCGCCTTCGACCACCCTTACCCGGCCGGCGAGCTGATGCTCCGCGACGATGGCCTGCACCCGTTCAATCTCGGTGACGCGAACCGCCACCACGATAGCGCTGACCTGGGGTACGGCCGCGAAAGCCCGCAGACTGTGAACCAGAATCGGGATCCCGGCGAGCGATTGGAACTGCTTGGCGGCGTTGGGTGTGACCTGTCCCGGCGCCATGCGGGTGCCCAGCCCCGCCGCCGGAAGAATAACGAAGACACGCATAAGAAGTTGAGTATACCGAGGTGGGGGGCATCCCGAGACAGGCGTTCGAAATCCAGCCCGCGTGTCGCATTTGAACGAGAGCTGCAACCCATCGCGATATTTTTAATGACCGATCGCGAAGTGGATGGCTCCGAAGTTCCCTGTGGTATGGTCACGTACCCCCACAGCCAGGACTGCGGTCTCCGGAGCCAGCACAAATTCCTGCTTGGCCGGGAAGGCGGAGATCTTCACCCGATCCTGTTGCCCTGGTTTTACGTGTCCATCGACGTGTATCTGGGAGGTTCTTACCAATGTGCCTGATTTGTCATATTCCACGATCGCGCAGTCCACGCTGGCAGATTCCCCACCATCTGCGGTAGGAGTGAATTGCAGACCTGAGGTAGCAATGGAATAAGAGATCGATGCTTTGCCATTGGCCGTCCTGGGGATGAATCTGCTGGTGAATATCAGTCCCGTGGCTGGAGGTGCACCGCTCTTTAGCGCGAGCGTGAAGGCGTCGATTGTATTTTGCGGTGGAGCGAATGCCGCCACTGCGAAATAGCCGTGCCTGTAACTCAGGCGATAGCGATTCTTGTGATTGTCCCGGTCGAGAACGGCGAGGTCGATCTTCCGGTACTTGCCGTCGTAGTGGGTGTTGGATGGGATGTACGAAACAGAGTAGAAATTTTGTCCCTGGCGAAACTGTCCCGCCAGCACATCGGCAAGATCGTTGCGGTTGAATCGTGCGATACCTCCGGTGGCGCGGGCCAGGTCGAGCATATCCACGTGCTCCTGCGCGATGCGCTGATCGTCCTGCCCGATGTCATCACTCAAGAGTTGGTCGCCGCCGGGTTCTGCATACTGGGCTCCCTTGATATCGGCGGAGTCGATACCCTCGCGTAGCCCTCCTAAAGTTCCGCGCACGTCCAGTGGGAAAAGCGCGATGCGCGCACTCGCCAATTCGTGGTTCACTCGCTGCTGCAATTCGAAAAAGTCGCGACGAAAGGCCGCGTCTCCAGACACTCCATCCTGCCTCCGGAACTGCTGCGGCTCTGCAGTCAGGGGAAAGCCTGCGGAGAGCCAATAGACATTCTTTTTTCCTGGGTAGCGCGCAAGCCACTGGGCGATCGAAGAGAAGGCCGTCAGCGTGTTCTTCACGCGAATCTCCAGCTCGCCCATCTCCGTCTCCCGCCGATTGTCCCGCACCGCCCTTGCCGAGACGGGCGGCAGATGGTTCAGAAGTTGTTGCTGGAGATCGAACTGCTCATCCGCGTTGTACGGGTGCAACAGTGGACCGGGATGAAACTGCAAGGCGCCGTCGGTCAGCGCCTTTACCATCCCCGGCTGGCCCGCGCTGAACGGCGATACCACGCGAAGTGCTCCGCCAAAACTGAGCAGTGCCACGTTCGCCCGGGGTGACAGCGCATTCACAAATCGCACCAGCTCGGCTCGCGCTCGCTGCTGGTCCGGCTGCGGCGTATTGAATTGATCGAAGAGCACCACGCTCCACACATCCGCTCCGCCTGTGGGCTCGTTGGTGTGCACATCGGAGCCCGGTGCGCTCTGCGATGGGATGCCCGCTCCGGCGCTCTCCGCATGCTCATCCA
>DASQRJ010000457.1:0-2035 GCA_035642955.1 Acidobacteriaceae bacterium | reverse complement strand
GCTGACCGTGGGCGTCTTCGACATACATGCGGCCGGCGGTTTCGATGGCGGAGATGCGCCACGATGCGTTGCCGAGCTGGATGACGTCGCCGACGCCGGAGTCGATGGTGAAGTCTTCATCGAGCGTGGCGATCTGATGTCCATCCGGCTGCAGGATGACGGAGACGACGGCGGTGTCGGGGATGGTGCCGCCGTTGGAGACGGTGATGGAGCGCGCGCCGCGACGGCCCTGCAGGCGGCCATGGATGCGGTCGCGGAGGATATAGGAGCCGTAACGTCCGCGCGAGGACTCGATGCCGTCCGAGAGCAGGCAGAGGAGTTCTTCGAAGGTCTCGCGCGGAAGATCGCGATAGGGATGCGCGCGGGTGAGGAGAGCGAAGAGGTCGTCCTCCTGCCAGGGCTCGGCGGCGCAGGCGGCGACCATCTGCTGCATGAGGACATCAAGCGGCTGCGGCGGGATTTCAAGCTGATCGAGCGCACCGGCGCGGAGGCCGCGGATGATGGCGGCGAGCTCCAAGAGGTCGTCGCGAGTGGTAGCAAAGAAGCGGGCCTTGGGTATGGCGCCGCGCCAGTGGCCGGCGCGTCCGGCACGCTGCAACGCGGGCGCCAGGGCACGCGGCGTGTTGATCTGGCAGACGAGCTCGATGGCGCCGATGTCGATGCCAAGTTCGAGCGATGCCGTGGCGACGAGCAGCTTGATCTCGCCGGCCTTGAGCTTGCGCTCGGCTTCGAGGCGAAGCTTGCGCGAGAGCGAACCATGGTGTGCGGCCACGTTCTCGTTGCCAAGGCGTTCGCCAAGCTGAAAGGCGAGCCGCTCGGCCATGGACCGGGTGTTGACGAAGACGAGGGTGCTGCGATGTTCCAGCGCGAGCTCGGCGAGGCGGTTGTAGACATCGTCCCAGATAGCGTTGGTCGAGACGGAGCTGAGCTCGTCATTGGGCACTTCGATGGCGAGATCGAAGTGGCGGCGGCGGCCGACTTCGATGATGGCACAGTCGCGGTGACGAGCTCCGCAGAGGAAATCGGCGACCAGCGAGATGGGATTCTGCGTGGCCGAGAGGCCAATTCTCTGTGGAGGCGCGGGGAGGCCGGTGATCATGCCGCCGGGCGCGAGGTGGTTATCGCCGCAGACTAACGCGTCGAGGCGCTCTAAGGAGAGAACCAGGTGGGTGCCGCGCTTGTCGTCGGCCATGGCGTGGATTTCGTCGACGATGACGGTGCGGACGCGCGCGAGGTTGGCGCGGGACTTCTCGGCGGTGAGCAGGATAAAGAAAGATTCCGGCGTGGTGACCAGGATGTGGGGCGGCTGTTTGAGCATGGCGCGGCGCTCGGCGGGAAGCGTGTCGCCGGTGCGCACGGCGGTGCGGATAGGTGGGCAGAGATAGCCGCGCTCGAGGGCAAGCGTCTGGATTTGCTGCAGCGGCTCTTCGAGATTTTTGCGGATGTCGTTAGAGAGCGCCTTGAGCGGCGAGATGTAGACGACTTCCGTATGCGGCTGAAGCTCGCCGGCGAGCGCTTTGCGGAAGAGCCGGTCGATACAGATGAGGAAGGCAGCGAGCGTTTTTCCGGAGCCGGTGGGCGCGGAGATGAGCGTTGGCCGCTGGGCGAGGATGGCCGGCCAGCCTTCGAGTTGCGGCTCGGTGGCGGAGCCGAAGCGGGAGAGAAACCACTCCTGGATGATGGGGTGCGCCCATGCGAGTGCTTCGGCTGGAGCGGCGGACTGCATGGCCTATTGTAGCCCCAAAGATTAGCATTTTCTTCGCTAGCATAGCCATGCAGGCAGAGGCGCCTGCGGCTGCTGAATCAGGGGCTGCTGACCGAGATTCGCCGTCGCCACCGCTGTGCTGTCCTCTAGCGTTTCAGCGCTGGCGGCGGGAGAGGATGCCACAGGCCGTGGTCGTAGATGACCGGCGTCAGCGTCTTGTGGTTGTAGCGGAAGGTCATCGGCGCGGGCGTTGGCTGCTTGTCGACGGGATCGAATGTCAGCTTGAGGGTGTCGCCCTGGAGGGTCCAGTGGGCGAAGCTGGTGATCTCC
>DASQRJ010000456.1:0-6097 GCA_035642955.1 Acidobacteriaceae bacterium | reverse complement strand
TATTTCCTTCGCTTCCTCTTCCCGTGGTGGCTGAGCCGGTGCATGAGCTTCGGCAGGAGGGTGTGCTTGCGCCGATTCTGTCTCCGGTGACCGAACGATGGGCTTCGGATCGATCGGCTTGCGCTCGATCCGATACACCTCGACTCGAAATGGCTCTTCTTCCTCCTCAAGGGAGTGCCGCTCGTGAGGGAGTATCTCCGAAGGCGTCTCTACACCCGTCTCGTCCGGTCGTGGCCCCGGTGGACGAGCACCTAGTTGTCGCATGCGGACATGCCTCCTGCAGTTTGGATGAACGGGCTGAGTGACCCGGTTGGAAGAACACTGCTCCGGCCGGATCACCGACCAAGGTGCAACCACCGAGCCCGAGTTCCCCGTCCTTGCCTCGTCGTCCTGGCTGCGTCGCTGGATGACTTGATTACTGAAAGATTACCTCACTTGTATCCGGCTACAATCGAAGACATGCGCCAGACCAGACATGTCGCCATTGCAGGCGGAGGCATTATCGGCTTGGCCTGCGCGCTAGTCCTGCAGCGGCGAGGCCTGAAGGTCACATTATTCGAAGCGGGTGAGGCGGCAAAGGAAGCCTCCTGGGCGGCGGGTGGCATGCTTGCCGTCGACGACCCGAAAAATCTCGCCGCCATGCTTCCGCTTTCTAGTTACAGTAGAGACGTTTACGGGAAGTTTCTTCAAGAAATAGATGAGCTTTCTGGACAGCGCGTTCCCCTGCGGACGCAGGAGACGGTGCAGGTTTTGGGTGCGGAGCGGACAACCGCAGCGGGCGTATCCCTGTCGCATGACGAGGCATTGCGACTCGTACCTGGTCTCGCTGATGCAGGCCATCGCTATCTGTTACTCCAAGAGGCCAGTCTTGACCCCCGCGAACTCTGCCTTGCTCTGCGCTCCGCCGCCCTTGCTGCCGGAGTCGTACTTCGCGAGCATGAGCGCGTCGCGTCGGTCGAGGCCGCAGGCCAGGAAGTTCTGCTGACCACAGTTCACGGCGCAATGCGCGCTGCTGCATTTGTCAATTGCTGCGGCGCCTGGGCCGATTCCCTTGACGCATCGGCTGAAATCGCTCCCTGCAAGGGCCACATGCTGGTCGTCGCGCAACCGGCCGGCCCACGGCTCACGCGCGTCTTGCGCTCCCCGGATGTCTATCTGATCCCACGCGGTGACGGACGGATCCTGATTGGCGCCACGATTGAAGATGCCGGCTACTCCCGCCAGATAGATCCCGCTGCCCTGTCGCTCCTGCGCCAGCGCGCCGCCGCCTTGTGGCCTCCGGCCGCAGAGGCGCCGGAGCTGGAAAGCTGGACCGGTTTGCGTCCTGGCACTCCCGACGGCCTGCCCTTGATTGGCCGATATGAAGATAATGGCGCCGTTCCGCGATTCCTGGCGGCTGGCCATTATCGCAATGGCATCCTGCTCGCTCCCGGAACTGCCTACGCGATAGCAGACCTGGTCTGTGGCACAACGCCTTCCATCGATCTCGCGCCATTTGCACCATCTCGCGCGTCTATACCTGCATCATGTGACAAGCACTTTGCCGCTGCGCTATAACGGTTAGTTCCGCACTCGGGCCGCGAACCATCACGTCCGGCGCTGGGCGTCTCACCAATACGAATACGAAACCTCAGGGGTTGAAAGCGAAGGAGACCGACGGATGGCGACTGCTGTTGCTTCGAAAGGCCTGGAGGGCATTGTAGCCACCACCTCCAGCATCTGCTGGATCGATGGCGATGCCGGAGTCCTCGCCTATCGTGGCATCGACATCCACAAGCTGGCTGAACAGTCCAACTTCGAGGAAACCACCTACCTGCTGTGGCACGGCCGTCTGCCCAAAGCCGCTGAACTGGAGACCTTTCGCAGGGAGTTGGCACAGGCGCGGGTGCTCGACCCGAAGATCGTCGAGCTGCTGCGCTCCTTTCCCAAAGATGTAACACCGATGGAGGTGCTGCGCACCGCCGTCTCCGCGCTGAGCTGCTATGACCCGGACGAACGGGACAACTCGCACGACGCGAATGTCCGGAAGAGCTTCCGTCTCACCTCCCAGATCGCCATGCTGGTTGCCGTCTATGACCGCATCCGCAAGGGCAAACCGCTGGCCGAGGCCGACCGATCGCTCTCCCATGCCGGCAACTTCCTCTGGATGCTGAACGGCGAGAAGCCGTCTGAAACCGCTACCCGCACCATGGACATCGCGCTCATCCTGCATGCGGACCACGAATTGAATGCTTCCACCTTTGCCGCACGCGTCATCGCCGCCACGCTCTCCGACATTCATTCGGCTATCACCGGCGCCATCGGCGCGCTCAAAGGTCCGCTGCACGGCGGCGCGAATGAGGCCGTGATGCAGATGCTCTTTGAGATCGATAAGGCCGGGGAAGATCCGGTCGAGCATGTAAAAGCCATGCTGACCGCGAAGAAAAAGGTCTCCGGCTTCGGCCATCGTGTGTATCACACCGAAGATCCGCGGGCGACGCATCTGCGAAGAATGAGCGAGGCACTAGGCAAGTCCTCGAAGAATTCGAAGTGGTTCGACATGTCTCGCGCCATCGAGCAGTACATCAACGCAGAAAAGAAACTGAACGCGAATGTGGATTTCTACTCGGCATCTACCTACACCACGCTCGGCATCGACATCGATCTCTTCACGCCCATCTTCGCCGTCAGCCGCATCGCTGGTTGGGCCGCGCATGTGATCGAACAGCACGACGACAACCGGCTCATCCGGCCCCGTGCCGACTACATCGGGCCGGAGTACCCGGCCGAATACACACCGATCGAAAAGCGATAACCAGCCGTTGCAATGACGAAAGGCGCAGCCTGAGGCTGCGCCTTTCGCTTACTCGACGTCACTCTGGTTATTTCTTCTTGGGCTGGCTGGCCGGCGGCACAATGCCATTCATGCGCAGATACTCCACCATCTGGCCATAGTGGTCCATGGCGTGTGCGATGCAGAAGGTTGCGAGACCCGCACGCGCCATCCGCATCTGTCCTGAGCCGACGAGCTCGAAGGCATTTTGCGGCGTCATGGTGTCGATGCCCCTCTGCGCGTAGGCGAAGGAATCCTTCAGCGCCTGTACCAGTTCATCCTTGCTTTTCAAAGCCTTGAGATGGGCCTGGTCCGGTGCGCCGCTGAGCCCAAAGCCGGCGAAGAATGCGTAGTTGGCTTCGGCGAGGTGCTGTACCTGCGACCCAAAGGTGCGCACGCCGGCGAAGTTGCCCGCGGTCGGCGCAAAGTCATACTTGTCTGCCGGCATTGCCTCGGCCGCGCTGATGACTTGGCCGGAAAGCAGCTTCAGCAACTTGCCATAGACGACCGACGGCGGTTGCGCCTCGGTCGACACCGCCGCCTTCGCTTTGCCGGCCGTCTGAGCGTGTGCTGTCGGCTGTACCATCAGGCCGCCAGCCAGCATCGCCGCCGCCATTCCAAATCCTCGGATTGTCTTACATCTCATTTCCAAAGCCTCCTGTGCTCTTGGCACCGCCCAAAGCCTAGCAGAACAGCAGCGACGCCTGCGAGAGGGATGGGTTGGAGCCACCAAACTCCGCGACACGCTAACCAACCGTAGTCGCGTAAACTGGAGAGTTAGCTATGAACCGAGTCTACATGGATGCCAATGCCACCACGCCTCTCGCTCCGGAGGTCTTCGCCGCCATGCGTCCCTGGTTTACCGAGCAGTTCGGGAACGCGTCCTCCATCCACTTCTACGGCCAGCGGGCGCGGGCTGCCGTGGAGCGCGCTCGCGAGCAGGTGGCGCACCTGCTGGGCTGCCGCCCGGCTGAGGTCGTCTTTACCAGCGGGGGCACGGAGGGCGACAACCTGGCATTGACCGGCGTGCTGAAGCCGGGCGATCACCTGATCACCAGCGCCATCGAGCACCATGCCGTTCTCCATACGGCGGCCCGCCTGGGTGAGCGCGGCGTCGAGGTCACCTTTCTGCCGGTGAATACGTCGGGTGTGGTCGAGCCGGAGGAGGTGCGCCGCGCTCTGCGGCCGAATACCCGGCTGATCAGCGTGATGATGGCCAACAACGAGATCGGAACGCTGCAGCCGGTGGCGGAGATCGGGGCCATCGCGCAGGAGGCCGACGTCTACTTCCATACCGATGCCGTACAGGCGGTAGGCAAGCTGCCCATCGATGTGACGGCCATCGGGTGCGACCTGCTGAGCATCTCCGGGCACAAGTTCCACGGACCGCAGGGCACGGGCGCACTCTACGTCCGGCGGGGCACGCACCCGGAGCCGCTGATCTTCGGCGGGCCGCAGGAGCACCAGCGCCGCGCCGGTACAGAGAATCTGCCGGGCATCGTCGGACTGGGCGATGCGGCGGAGCGGGCACAAGCCTTTGTTGCCAGCAATGGACCTGCGCGCATTGCGGCACTGCGCGACCGGCTGGAGCAAGGCATTCTTGCGCGCGTGTCGGCGGCAGGCAAGCATGGCGGCGATCGGCCGCGGGTGGCGAACACCACCAACCTGTGGTTCGATCATCTGGAGGGCGAGGCGCTGGTGATCGCACTCGACCTGAAAGGGCTGGCCATCTCAGGCGGATCTGCGTGCACCTCCGGTGCGATGGATCCATCGCATGTTCTGCGCGCGCTGGGCGTGCCGTCCGCGCGGGCGGGCGCAAGCCTGCGCTTCAGCCTGGACACGAACGCGAGCGATGCGGATGTGGACTTCGCGCTGGAACTGGTGCCGGCGGCGGTAGCTCATCTGCGGGAGCTCTCGCCGTTCTACAACCCCACTGCGCAGGCCAGTGCGAACGCCGCTGCAAGCGGCGCAACCGCCGCCGCAGGGACGCCGCAGTAAAGCAGAACTCTTGTGACCGATACAGTGACCAATCCGAAGACGGTGACGACGGGCGGCCGCGCCGCAACGCGCACCATTGCGGTGGCGATGTCCGGCGGCGTGGACTCGTCGACCGTAGCGGCGATGCTGCAGGCTGAGGGACACACGCTCGTCGGGCTTACCATGCAGCTCTGGAACCAGCGCCGCCTTGCCGGCCGCGAGGGCATGCCGGAGGAGGTGCAGGGCCGCTGCTGCTCGGTGGACGATGTGTATGACGCGCGCCGGGTGGCGGAGCGGCTGGGCATTCCGTACTACCTTGTCAACCATCAGGAGCGCTTCGAGCGCGAGGTGGTGAAGCCGTTTGTGGCCGAGTATCTGGCGGGACGGACGCCGATTCCCTGCAGCCTGTGCAACAACCATCTCAAGTTCGACCAGCTGCTGCTGACCGCACGGCAGATCGGCGCGGAGCTGATCGCGACCGGCCACTACGCACGCAACGAGTACGACAAGACCAGCGGACGCTGGCTGCTGAAGCGGCCGGCGGACGCGAGCAAGGACCAGACCTACTTCCTCTTCGGCCTGACGCAGGAGCAGCTTTCCCGCACGCTCTTCCCGCTGGGCGGCTACACCAAGCCGGAGGTGCGGGAGCAGGCGCGCGCCTACGACCTGGGCATCGCGACCAAGCCCGACTCGCAGGAGATCTGCTTCATCCCCGGGGGCGATTACAAGCGCTTCATCGATGCCTACCTCGACGAGCAGGGCGACTCGATGCCGGATTCAAGCGGCGATCTCGTCACCACGACAGGCACAGTTGCGGGTCAGCACCACGGTATTCACCAGTTCACCGTCGGGCAGCGCAAGGGGCTCGGCGTCGCGTCGCCGTCGCCGCTCTACGTGCTGTCGATCGATGCGGAGAGCCGCCGCGTCACCATTGGCGGCGAGGACGAGCTGCTCAGCGCCACCATGGTGGCGCGGCAGCTCAACTGGATCTCGGTTGCGGAGCTTACCGCGCCGATGCGGGTCAGCGTGAAGGTTCGCCATCGTCACGAGCCGGCATCGGCAACGATCCGGAAGACCGGAGATGACGAGGTGACGGCTGCCTTCGATGCGCCGGTTCGGGCGGTGACGCCGGGACAGGCCGCCGTGTTCTATCAGGACGATGTGGTGGTCGGCGGCGGCTGGATCGTAACTGGCAAGTGATGGCCGGCCCGCTGACCAGGACGGTCACGTTACTGCTACCCCCCACCCCCTCCCGTCACCGGAGGGCCGGTCATAAGCTGTTCCCTTTCTTTGACTTAGACCCTCTTC
>DASQRJ010000455.1:0-4189 GCA_035642955.1 Acidobacteriaceae bacterium | reverse complement strand
ATTGCAATGGGACGACACGATCCACACACTGCGTAGTATTTTGGCGGCCTGTTCGATCTCCGAGGGTCTTTATTGTTCGGTTGATATTGAACCCACCCTTGCGAACCAGTAGTACCGACGCCAACAGTTGACGCATCGGACGCGGCGCATCGCAAGGATCCGCAGCGTCCTATCGAGAGGACCGGAGTCCTCTGCCCGAAATTCGACCGAGGTACAGAGAGGACATCGGCGTATCCAGAGCACCCGGGGGAGCCAATTGGGCCACGACAAACTTTGCGTTCCCATTGAAACTTACCGTGCGCTTGCCGTACCGCAATGCGAATCCAACCACTCAAGAAGAGCGGGGATGCTGCCGGTAGCCAAGGCCATGCAGGAATCAGCCGCTCCGTAATAGAGAAAAATGGTGTCCTCGTCCGCCGCGATGGTCTGACCACAGGGGAAAACGACGTCGCTGACATCTCCTCCGCGCTCGTATGGAGCTTCCGGCCCAAATATCCAGGAATCTCCGCGCTGTAAGCACAGATCTGGTTGCTCGAGATCGAACAGAGCGAGACCCAGGCGATATATGCTTCCGGACGCCGTATGGCGGACGCCGTGATAGAGAACGAGCCAGCCCCTCGCGGTTTCAATCGGCGGCGAGCAGAGACCTATCTTGTTGGCATCCCACCACCCGCCGCGTCTCGCTTCAAGCATTACCTTGTGACTGCCCCAATGCCGTAGATCCGGGGAGTAGGAGATCCACATATGCGCGCCCAGGCTTGTCACTGGCCGGTGGATGAGCGCCCAGCGACCGCCGATCTTTCGCGGGAGCAGGGCGGCATCCTTATCTTCTGGCGGCATAACGACGCCGTATCTCTCGAAGGTTCTGAAATCCTTTGTTAGTGCGAGCGACACTCCTGGACCGCCGCGAGCGTAAGAGGTATAGGCGATTGCATATTGCTGCAGCTCCGGAACATAGGTGATGCGAGGATCTTCAATACCCCAGATCTCCTCCGGAAACTCTCGAGGACTCGCCAGCAACGTTGGCTCCGCATCAATGCGCCAACCATCGATTCCATTTCTAGAGCGGGCAGCGCAAAGATGCGACAGACCGCGCCGATCTTCTACACGGCAGAGCAGTAAGGTATCACCGTCCGCGAGCTTCACTGCTCCGGCGTTAAAAACACTGTTAATAGGGTATGGCCAATCTTTGCGGCCGAGAATAGGATTACCGGGATGGCGAATGAAAAGAGGGGCCTCCGCATCCGCTGCTGACGTTTGTTGCTTCGTAACGGTGTAGTCCGGCCAAGAAGCTGGGAGGGCGATTGACGTCAAAGGGAGACACTCATTTCCTGGTTCAGCTTCTCTAGGTTGGATATTTCTACGCCCTGCATGTCGAGCAGGGCCATCAGGAACGAAAGTGTTGATTCCGCTCCCTGGTTTTCGTTCACGCGATCCGGATGCAGTCCATCCCTACAGCCGCCGGTTACTGCATCGTAGAGCGGCACTTGTAAGTCGTTCTCTCCGAGAAACCAGCGAAAAGCGCACAAGGCCTCGTCAAGCCAATGCGACTCTTTCGTCAGAAGATACGCTTGGACACAAGCGGAAATGGTGGCGCAGGCCTCCACTGGTTGTTGATCGAATCGTGCCTTCTCGCCTCCTGCGACGAAAAAACCTCTGGATCCTATCGGAACAAAGAATGCGTCATTTCCACGATGCTGCTCGGCGACCAGCCATCGCAGGGAGGCACATCCCACGTCGATCATTCGCTGGTTGCCGCTTCTCCATCCTGCGACTAGAAGCGCCTGTGACAATCTCGCATTTGAGTATGAAAGGCTGTTCTCGAACCAGTGCCATGTCTCTGAATGGGTTCGTTCATATATATCCAGCAATCGATTGGCGAGCGCGTTGCGCGACCCCTGAACGACCCTGTCGCCCGGGAATCTGTCGAGATAGGCTTGCATGCCCAATATGGAAAACGCCCAAGCCCGAGGGCTTGTGAACCCCAAGGTTGCCGAGACCGCGGCCTCGAAGAGTCTGCCCGCCGCACCTCTCAGTCCAGCATCTTCCGAGATCCCAAGCACGGTTCCCAATGCCCATAAGGCGCGCCCATGGCTGTCCTCCGACCCCACCTCTTCTTGCCACTCCCGGTCGTAGCTCAGGAAGTTTCTGAACCTGCCCGTCTTGTCATGAAAGGCAAACCACAGAAAGGCAAGATAGCGGCGAGACAGTGACAGATTCTCATCGCTAGCAGACAGCGGTGAACTGTTGAGCAGCGTCGATACGATGAGTGCGCGTGCATTGTCATCTGTCGTATAGCCCTCGCTACAATAGGGGACGGAATAGATGGCGTGCTGCAATATGCCCGTATCATCTGTCATCTGTGACAGATGAAATGTATTCAGCAGGGGCAGCTGGTCCGTTGCCTTCGCTGTGACCAGATCCTGCAGGGCTGGACGTGGCCGGAGCATACGTTCCACCCGTGCACGTTGAAAGCTTGCCATGTAGGCCTGCGCCGTCTTTTGCCATGTCGTACCGCGGGAGTGAAGATAGGCGCGCTTTCGCATCGCATGCCGCTCGGCATCGTTATCCAGAAGACGGATCGTCGCTGTAGCGATCGAATCGGGATCGTCAAACGGGACAATTACGCCGCGCCCATCTGCGAGAAGATCTTTGGCATGCCAGTACGGAGTAGAGATGATTGCTTTTCCCGCTCCGAGTGCGATTGCAAGTGTGCCCGAAACGACCTGCGCCTCTTGGCGGTACGGAGTGATGTAAATGTCGGCAGCGCCCACATGCTCAACCAGCTCTTCTGAGCTTACAAACCGGTTATTAAAGATCACGTGTGAGGAAACGCCAAGTTGGTCGCCTAGCGCCTGCAAACTGTCTCTATATTTCTCACCTTCGCGCCGCCTGATATGCGGATGGGTGGCGCCGGAAACGATGTACACCACGTCACCATGTTCTTCCAGAATTCGCGGAAGGGCGCGGATCACATTTTCGATTCCCTTGTTGGGCGAAAGCAGGCCGAATGTGAGAAGCACCGGCTTGCCCGGGGTGCCAAATAGATCTTTGTAGTAGTTGGGATCCGTAAATGGAAGGTCAGGTACTCCGTGCGGGATCAGGTCGATCTTGCCGGCAGGCACGCCGTATACATCACGCAGGAGACTGGCGGCATGCTCGCTCATCACGATCAAGCGATCCGAAAGATGTGCAATCTCGTCGAGAACCGCACGCTGATCTGAATCCGGATCACGCAGAACCGTATGAAGTGTTGTCACCAGCGGCATCTTCAACTTGCGGAGCAACGTCAGGATGTGGCTACCGGCGACTCCTCCGAAAATCCCGTACTCATGCTGCATGCAGACCAGGTCATTTCCGTTGAAGTTGAGAAACTCGGCGGCCCGCTCGTAGGAAGTCTGATCTTCCTGGGAAAGCTCCAAACGTACGCGCTCCGGATAGTCGTACGAAGAGTCCGGATCGTTGACTGGGATGGCAAAGAGTCGGGCATCACCGTATTCGGCTGCTAAGGCCGTGCACAGGTCGGTGGTGAACGTGGCGATGCCACATTGCCTCGGCAGATAGTTGCCGATAAAGGCGATGCGCGTCGGCAAGGGAAGTGGCGGAACTGTGGATCTTGTTGGCGAGGGTGCTGGCATCAGAGAGAAGCCAGCTGGTGTTTGCGGGCAAAGTATTTTCGGTTGAGACATGTTGCCTGCTTTCGCGCTCATCGCTGTGTGGCAATTGCTTCGATGTGAGTGCTACCTGCCGAGTGCGATGGATATATTTCGCAGTCGGATATGTGCGCCTAAAGAGGCTAGGCGACTTATTGCGCCGGGAGTTGACGGAGAACCATTTCATCCACCAGGCCAAGAGAAGCGCTCCGCTGGATCTGGCGAGTATGAAGCGTCGCTCTCGCGACGTGAAATCCCGGATATCTCGTAACCTTGACCAGACCCAGTTCCGCGGCGTTGAACCTGTCCTCGGTCTGCCTAAGGGCGAGAGCCATCGCCTTGCTGGTAGCCGATTCAGCGGTTCGCCCGATGCCGACGCGTGAATGCGCGGTCTGTAGAAACATAAAGTGCCACCCCGCACTCCGGACCTGTGCGTCGAGAGTGGCGGCAGTTGCATTTTCGACCGACATCCACTTCTCGTCGAATCGTATTTGTATCAGCTCCATCCCGACCGGCAGGATGCAGCCTGTGCGAAG
>DASQRJ010000454.1:0-5433 GCA_035642955.1 Acidobacteriaceae bacterium | reverse complement strand
GAGTGGCTGCATTCGAGGCGCCTGGTTGCGCGAAGACTCCGACGCTTGGCCAGAGAAGCACTGTCATCACGATGAGAAGGAGTCGGCATTTCATGGGTTCCTCGCAGCTTCCGCTTTAGTTTTTGGTACGGCTCGTTGAGGGGCGAGTGGGTACGCTGTTTACGGTCCCCTCAAAGGGTCCTGCGGCTATCTTTGCTTCTAAGACGCGATTTGGGAACTGTCAATTTGTCCGTTCACGGACAAATAATGTGCCGGCCTGCCTGGGCGCTGGTATGGAGTCTGATCGGAGAGCGGCGTGGGGGGCGTTTCGCCGCCCGCGCAAGACTTACTTCGGCTGGAGCGGAACGTCGAAGGTTTTGCGTTCCCCAGGTGACAGGTTTACGACATAGCCCCGCGAGCCGTCGTATGGCCACTCCCGGTATCCGGGCGCGCTCACTTTCAGCAGGACGTTTTCGTTGGGAGGAACCAGCAGGGCGTCGGCGGTTTTCTGGCTGCCGGAGATGGTGCGGTCTCCGGGAGTGGCTTCCGCTGTCATTTCGTAAGACATGGACGATTTCGAGGCGCCAGTGACTGCGTCGGTGAGGTGAACGGTGAGGAAAGCTGCCTTGTAGGGAATGCGAAGATCAATGGTCGCTGCGGGATGTGCGGCACTCAGGTCTGCTGTGTTGTTTGTCTGCCGATCGAGCGGCTTCGGGTTATAGAAGCTGTTCCACATGCTGGGATAGCCGCGGTCTGGATCGTCGACGGAGAGCATAGTCTGGCCGAAGGGAACGTTGTCCAGGCAATACTTACCGGTGTTATAGCTTTGTGTCGTAGGCAGGGGACCGGAGTGCGGGCTGAGAGAGTTTGCGACGACGATCACATGTCTGGCGGGCTCTCCGTTTTCGTCGAGAACGGTGCCGCATATCGTGCCCGAATTGGGTATTTGCGCAGCCGCGGAGGTGGCGATCACAAGCGCGAGAGCTGCCGCAAATCGAAGCATGATGGGCGGAGTTTAGCATTTTCGCCGTGGCGGATGTAACCGTGCGGCCGGACTCACAGGCGCGCGCTGGCGGTGCGTTCGCTTTCGGGAACTTTCGGGAAAAGGAGATATGCCATTCATCACGATTGCGGCAAGATCGTGATCATGACGAGATATCGAAAGAGAGTTAAGCAAAGACCAGGCGCAGAGTAAGGTTCAGCCGGTTTTGTCACAGAACAAGTCTGCGCATGCGAGGAGTGTGCTTCTGAGCACCACCGGATGACAGATCAGCGCTCTCCACAGAGTCGGGAGTTCCGTCCGACCATGTGGCGATGGGAACCATGAAGACGGTCATTCGATCTGCAGTGTCATCGTCTGCAAGAATCGGAGAGCCGGGCAGATTCGCGCCCCACGCGGCATCTGTCCCGGGTGGGAGGAAAAACATCAGATGCGGATGCCAGCGGCCGCCACGGTCGTTCAGGTAGCCCTGCTTCGACATCATGTAGCACATGGCGCCGAGTTCTAGCGGCGGAAATTCTTTCTTTTCGAATGCCGCGTCGATCGCCGCGAAGACCTCAGCTTTCGACCGCCCGGCTAACACCAGGTTGGTCCGCAGGATGGTGTTGGGAAGATAGAATTTTGCGGCTGTCGCGTTCAAGCACATCGGACCGCGCCGCCTGGGGTTCCAGAACTCCGGATCGTCGATCTTGGAGGTCCACGATCGGTGGACCAGGCAGACGAAGCCGTTGCTGCCATTGACAGCGATTTCGTAGCCCTTCGGTCCGAGGACCATGACCTCGGCATCCTTCGAGACGGATTCCGGGGCGGCGCTGCGGGCCAGCGCTATCTCGGCATTTCGGTCCATCAGGTATTGGCCAAGAGGAGCCATGTTGGGATATGGCGATTTAGCGTCCTGCACTTCGAGCGGCCACGCTGCGGCGAGCGCGACAATGAAAACGAATGTGGCACATGCGACCGTTGGGAGACCATTCCGCTTCATGGAGTTCTCCTAAGAGAAGATCGGACCGGGTCGTTCACGGGTTTTCTTGCCGGCCTCTGGCAATCAATGCATTGATATCAATATAATATGCCGATGTCAATGGCTGATAATGTGGGTATGCCGAGGGCTGCGAAACCTCCCTACGAGACAACGCTGCTGGTCCGCGACTGCTGCCTCTGTCTTCATGTGCAGCGGGCGGCAAGGGCGCTGGCACGCCGCTTCGACGATGCGTTTCGCCCACTTGACCTGACGAATGGGCAGTTCTCGCTGCTGATGTCGCTGAACCGGCCGGAGCCGGCGGGTATGGCGTCGGTGGCGAAGCTGCTGGCCATGGATCAGACCACCTTGACGGCGGCCCTCAAGCCTTTGCAGCGCCGCGATCTGCTGAAGATCACAACATCCCCGGCGGATCGCCGCGTCCGTTTGCTAACGCTGACTCCCAAGGGAAGAACACTGCTGGCGCGCGCTCTTCCGATCTGGAATAGTACGCACCTGGCAGTGGAGAGCCTGCTGCACGACAGGGATCCGGCCAATCTTCGTCGCAATCTACTCTCGCTTTGCTGATGCTACAGACGCGATGAATCGTCTCGCGGCTTTTCTTTCGAGCGCGATGGCGGGGCTAACCATCAAGCAATGTTGATGCCGTGTTCCTCGGTTTGGGCGAAGACGGAAAGAAGGTTCGTCATCTTGAGCACATTGCGAACCTGCTTACCGAGGTGAAGCAACTTCAACTCGCATTTCTCGTTTCGGGCAGATACATACAGTCGCACCAACGCGCCAAGCCCCATGCTATCCACGTAGGTAAGCTCTGCCAGGTCGACAACGATTCGTTTTGTCTGAGGAAGCAGCTGTTTTACCTCCTGGTAGAATTCCTCGCTTGTGCCTGCTACCAATCGGCCGTGACACTTCACGAGGGCGGCGTCCCCGTCACGCTCGATTTCAAAGGTTAGAACTTTTTGCGATTCTTCGGGCATATTGGTTGCTCCTGGGAAGATAACGAACGTTGGACTCGTGTTAACCGGAGATTGTCGCATATAGAGCATTTTCGGTATAGATGTATATCGAAACCCCGCATTCCATGATTGCGTCCGCCCACATTTCGCCCAGGCCGCTGCGACCGGCCTGCTGGGCTCAAGGCGTTCCATCTCAGCGCAATGCGGCGTCAGGCGATCTGCTGAACCCATTGGCTCCGCCAGGCGGGCGCCTCGAAGGGATCCGCGAAATATTGTGTCTCGTGCACGACCTTACCGTTGCGGAACTCCATGATGCTCACGGTGTAGGACGGCTTGCCGTCATAGGTCAGGATGAATTCGGTGACCCAAAGATCACCGCCGCCAATGATTCGTTTGACGGTAAACCGCTTTTTGCTCGGCTGACTAGCGCGTTGGTTCTGTATGTTGCGCCGCCCGCGGGTTCGCTCGCCTGACTGCGGGTAGTCCAGCACCGCGTCCTCGTGATAGATGAGGTGCTCTGTTTCAAAATCGTCGGCATCGGACGCCGCCCAATGTGCGTTCAGGGCTTCACGTATTTGTTCCTCTCGCATGGACCGCTCCAGGTGTTACTTGGCTTTATGTTGATCAAACTCGTGGAATGAAACCGGGGCTGCCGGTATTCACCACATCATTGAGTCTCTGCCTGGTCTGAATGGCGTTGATTTCGTTGAATGCATCTTCGGGAAGGGCGGAGATGTCGAAATTTTCGCGCGCGTGGGCCGCGGATTTAGGTGTGGTGAGTGTAGCCGTCCCGCGCTGCACCGCCCATGCCAGCAGCACCTGTGCCGGCGTCTTTCCAACTCGTGCGGCGATTGACGAGATGACTGGATCTTCGAGTGGCCCCGGCCTCATTCCGTGTCCCAATGGCGCGAAGGCCAAAAGCACAACGCCCTTCTTCTGGCAGAATTCCAGAAGCTCCGTCTCCGGCAGATACGGATGTGACTCGACCTGGACCACGGCCGGCTTGATTCTCGCGGATTCGTAGATGGGTAAGAGCCGGTCCAAGGTGATGTCCGACAATCCGATGGCACGACATTTGCCATGGTCCACCAGATTCTCCATCGCCCTCCAGGTGTCGTGCAAAGTCACGCCACGGTCGTAAATGACGTTGCCGTTTTGATCCCGCGGATCGTGCTCGTCCCCGGGTTGAAAGGCGAACGGAGTGTGAATGAGGTAGAGATCCAGATAGTCGATCCCGAGTCTTTTCAGACTGGCCACGAAAGCCGGTTCGACACGCTCGGGCCGATGATTGGAGTTCCTCAATTTTGTGGTGACAAAGATGTCTTCACGCGCGATCCCTCCAGCGGCGAGCCCCGCCTGCAACGCCTCGCCTACCTCACGCTCATTCTGGTATCGCTCCGCGCAATCGAAGTGGCGAAAGCCGGCTTCCAATGCGCCTCTGGTGGCAGTGATCGTCACGGCGGGATCGGGAATCAGGGTGCCGAAGCCGAGTGCGGGTATATGGCCGCCTCCGTTGTTGAGCGGCATTCTCTTCATCCGAAGATCAGAGGATTCGATCACGGTTCGCGCCTCGAATGTTATCTTGCGTCCAGCATGGCACAGAAGAGTTAAACAGGTATTGGTTCGTTTGAAATGGTGTCAACGTCTTGTAGCCAACAAAAAGCCCCCGCTTGCGCGAGGGCTTTTTGTTGGCAGTTCGGACTGAAGCTAATGGCTCAGCAGGTTGGCGCCGGAGGCGCGTCTGCCGAGCGGCGAGCTCAGTACATGTCGCCCATGCCGCCGCCGTGACCGCCGGCGGGGGCTGCTGCCTTGGGCTCGGGGATCTCCGAGACCATGGCTTCGGTCGTCAGCATGAGGCCGGCGATCGAGGCTGCATTGAGCAGGGCAGTGCGGGTGACTTTGGTCGGGTCGATGACGCCGGCCTTGACCAGGTCCTCGTACTCGTTGGTGCTGGCGTTGTAGCCGAAGTTGTTGTCCTTGTTCTCCAGGATCTTGCCGACGACAACCGCACCTTCTTCACCGGCGTTGCCGACGATCTGGCGCAGTGGCTCCTCGATGGCGCGACGGACGATCTGTGCACCGATCTTCTCGTCACCGGTGAGGGACTTCACGAGCTCGTCTACATCCTTGGCAGAGCGGATGAGAGCAACGCCGCCGCCGGCGACGATGCCTTCCTCGACTGCTGCGCGGGTGGCGTGCATGGCATCCTCAACGCGAGCCTTCTTCTCCTTCATCTCGGTCTCGGTTGCCGCGCCCACCTTGATGACGGCGACGCCGCCGACCAGCTTGGCGAGGCGCTCCTGGAGCTTCTCGCGGTCGTAGTCAGAGGTGGTCTTGTCGATCTGGTTGCGGATCTCCTTGACGCGGCCTTCGATGACCTTGGAGTCACCCTTGCCTTCGACGATGGTGGTGTTGTCCTTGTCGATGGTGATGCGCTTGGCGCGGCCGAGGTCCTCGAGCTTGACGTTCTCCAGCTTTAGGCCGAGGTCTTCGGTGATGGCGTTGCCGCCGGTGAGTTT
>DASQRJ010000453.1:0-13265 GCA_035642955.1 Acidobacteriaceae bacterium | reverse complement strand
AGGCCGCGGCCCTCACGAAGCCTGGAAGTCCGTAAGTGGGCCTGGGCCGCAGGCCCAGCCCTGCCGAGCTCATCTCCACCTTCAGCAACGTCAATGCCAGCTTCGCCGCCTGGGCCGCAGGCCCAGCCCTGCCGAGCTCATCTTCGCCTTCAGCAAAGGTCCATCCCAGGTTCGCCGCCTGGGCGCAGGCCCAGCCATACACTGGAAGCATGGTCCGCACCTATCTCGGTCATACCCCTGTCATCCCCGCGTCCTGCTATGTCGACATCTCCGCCCAGATTCTCGGTGAGGTTACGCTGGGCGAGCGCGCCAGCGTCTGGATGAACGCCGTGCTGCGCGGCGACGTCCATTCCATCAGCCTCGGCGCCAACTCCAACGTGCAGGACTGCGCGGTGCTCCACGGCATGCGCTACAAGTGGCCGGTCGTCGTGGGCGACTGGGTCACCATCGGCCACAACGCCACGGTGCATGGCTGCGTCATCGAGGACGCCTGCCTCATCGGCATGGGCGCCGTCATCCTCAACGGCGCGCGCATCGGCGAGGGCTCCATCGTCGCCGCCGGCGCGCTCATCCCGGAGGGCGCCGTTGTGCCCCCGCGCACCCTGTGGACCGGCCTGCCGGCAAAGCAGCGCCGCGAACTCGGCGACCAGGACCGCGAGCATATCCTGATGTACGCCCGCAACTATCTCGATTACACCGCGACCTATCTCCAAGAGCAAAAGCAGTGGGATATCCCGGCGCAGAAGCAGTGGAAGCGCGCCGTAGAGTAAGCTTCGGCTTGCGCGTCCGCACAACATCGAAGCACGGAGAAAAGGGATGAAACGCTGCAGCCATCTCAGCCAGATCAAGCGGGTGGTGAATCCGCACACCACCGGATGTGAAGAGTGCCTGAAGACGGGCGACCCCTGGGTCCACCTGCGCCTCTGCATGGAGTGCGGTCACGTCGGCTGCTGCGATTCTTCAAAGAACCGCCACGCGACCAAGCACTTCCACGCCACCAAGCACCCCATCATGCGCTCCATCGAGCCCGGCGAGACCTGGGGCTGGTGCTACGTCGACCAGTTACAGCTCAACTTCGACTGATACCCGGCTACGTCGCGGACTTCGCCGGCATCACCTCATAGGGCCGCATCATCTCGTTGTCCTCGTGCTCCAGGATGTGGCAATGCCACACGTAGCGCCCCGCATATCCTTCAAACGGCACAATGATGCGCGTCACCACCCCCGGATCGGCTCGCACCGTATCTTTCCATCCCGCTTCGTGCGCCTCCGGCGGCTGGACCGGGCCGGTAAAGCGCAGCGTTCCCTTCGCCTGATATTCGAAGGTGTCGAAGCGCCGCCGATCCAGAATCTGTAACCGCACCAGGTGCAGGTGGATCGGGTGCGAATCGTCGGTCAGATTCACCAGCTCCCATATCTCGGTCGTGCCCAGCGTGGGCGTCTCCGTGATCGGCGCCAGCCACGGCGTGTTGTTCAACATCATCCCCATCGAACGCTGAATATCGTCCAGCCGCTCATCCAGCGTCAGCCGGCGGGTGCGCACGGCCGTCTTCTCGTCCAGCCGCAGCGGCGGACGCAGGGTTGCCGGCAGCACGCTCGGGTCAGCCGTTCCCTTGGCGGCCACGCGAAACTCCATGATGTCGAACGAATCGCTCACCAGCTTCACGTGGGTGCCCGCCATCGCGGCAAAATCGACGACGATGTCCACGCGCTCCGCCGGCGCCAGCGGCATGCGCTTCACCGGCACCGGCGTGCTCAGCAGCCCCTGATCGTTCCCGATCACCTGCATCTCATGCTTGTTCTCGAGCGACAGGCGATAGAAGCGCCCATTCGATCCGTTCATGATGCGCAGCCGGTATCGTCTTGGCTCAACCTCGAGGTACGGCAGCAGCTTTCCATTCACCAAAATCGCGTTGCCGAAGACCTCCGGCACCCACGGGCGGTCCGGATGCTCCGACACCGGGTAGACCAGCTGTCCATCCTTGCGCAGCAG
Organism: Acidobacteriaceae bacterium; assembly: GCA_035642955.1. Lineage (GTDB taxonomy): Bacteria > Acidobacteriota > Terriglobia > Terriglobales > Acidobacteriaceae > KBS-83. The sequence goes on along the minus strand of DASQRJ010000453.1, from coordinate 11,272 downwards.
CCGGTCGGCGAGCAGCAGCGGCACCTCATACTTGCCGGAAGGCAGCTGCAACGCCGCCTCGTGCGCGTCGCGCACGAGGAACAGCCCCTGCATCCCGGCATAGATGTTCAGCCGGTTAATCCCCATGGCGTGGTCGTGATAGAAGAGCAGCGCCGCATCCTGCTTCGCCGGATAGAAGCACGTCTGCGATTTTCCCGGCACCACCCACTCCTCCGGATAGCCATCGCTCGCCGCCGGCGTTCTGCCCCCGTGCAGATGCACCACCGAGCGCACCTCCGGCAGCGACCGCTCCGCGCCGTGTATCGTGTGGTCGATGGGCAGAAAGTGCCGCGGCGGCAGCTCGTTGGCCCATTCCACGATCATCGCCTGGCCGCTCTCGGTCTCGATCATCGGCCCGGGAAAGCCGTCTTCAAAACTCCACATCCGCGTCGGCGCCAGGTCGCGATGCACCTTTTGGTGCACCTCGCGCATGGCCATGCGGTAATACGGAATCTGCAACCCAGCCTGCTCGGGGTGCGCGCGTGTGCCCTTTGGCTTCATCGCCCGCGGCGCCGGCAGCGCATCCACAAACGGCGTCAGCGTCGAAGGGTCGAGCGCCTCGGCCCCGGCCGTCGTCGCGTGCGGCAAGGTCAGACCCACGCCGGCAAATGCAATGGCGCCGCTCTTCATAAAGCCACGTCGGGTAAAACGAAAGAAATCGGTCATCGAAAGTACAGTCCAAAAGAAAGAGGATACCCGGCAAGCATCTCCGGGTATCCTCGACAGTTCTAGGAAGCGAAGAAAGGTACTGGTTCGGTCAACAGATTACTTTCTGCCGACACCGTGTGAGGGTTCTCCCGAGCTCTCGTCCAGGAAGAAGGGCTGGTTGTTGCCGCGGTGCGTGAAGTCGAACATGCTGTCGAGCGATCCGGCAATCGCGTCAAACGAACCGTTGCCGATCCGTTCGCCGCCCAACCAGTTGTCCTCGACAAACCGGATGATCGAAGTCTGATCGGTCAGGGTGTGATCCACGTAATTCTGTTTCGCGTAGGGCGAGATCACCATCATAGGAAGGCGAGGCCCGTAGCCGCAGCGACCCTGCGCGTGCAAGGACGAGGTGCCGGGCAGTGCCGAGTCGGTGCCGTTGCCGCAGGCGCCAGGACCGGTCAGAGCATCCGTCGCGGTCGTCGACTGGTTTACGATCTGGCCAAGCTGGTGATCGTACCAGCCATCCGAATCGTCGTAGTTGATGAACACCGCGGTTGAATCCCAATCGCGCTGCTGCTGCAGGAAGTTGATCACCTGCACCACAAATGCCTGCTCGTCCAACGGATCGGAGTAGCCGGCGTGCGCATCCTGGAAGCCCGACGCCTTCAGGAAGCTGACCTCTGGAAAATTTCCCGAGCCTACCGCGGCGTAGAAGTCATCGATGTCGTACTGGTGATTCGCCTGGTCCGTCCGTCCGATATTCGACGTCGACGAAGGACGCAGATGCCTCGGGTTGGCAGTCGATGTGTAGTACTGGAAAGGCTGATGATGCGGGACATAGTCGGAATGCGAGGTATTCGTCACCGCCGAGGTATGCGCCCGGGCGCACCCCGTCGTGCCGTTCGGGTTCTTCGTGCTCAGATTGAAGCCGCCCTCAAAGAAGCCCCAGGTGATGCCGCGCGAGTTCAGCAGGTCGCCAATGTTTGTGCCCGTCAACTGCACCGCCGCGCCAGTTGTCGTCGAGCAGACGTCGCCGATCGGGTCCGCATCGTTGATAATCGTGAAGCCGCCATTACCGTCTTCGACGACAGCACCACCCGCGTTGCTCTGGTCAGTCACGCCGTTGGTCTGGCCTGAAACCAGGCTGAGCGCACCCGGCGTCGATGGCCCGAAGGTTGTGTTATACGAGTTGTCGCTCATCGCGAAGCGCTGCGCGTAGTTCCAGAGCGCCGTCACCGTATTGCCGTCGTAATAGCCCATCACCAGGCCCTTCGTCGCCAGCCCGGCAGGCGGTGGTCCAGGCGTGCCCGTGAACTCGGGAAACGAATCCATCAGCCCGCTGTGGAAGGCCTGCTGCTCCGGCGTGTAGTTGTGGTCCTGGTCCGCGGTCGCTGCCTGCGAGCGGTCCAGGCGAAATGGATTGGCCGCGCCGGCCGCATTGCCCGTCTTATTCACAAAATTAGGGTTGTTCGTGAGCAGGCCGCCGCCCAGGAGGCCGTTCACCGAAGGCGTTCCGGGTGAGGCAACAAAGCGCGGCTCGTTCCGCGGATTCGTGGCAAAGGGATAGGTGCCAAAATAGTGGTCGAAGGAGATGTTCTCTCCGAAGATGACAACAACGTGCTTGATTGGGGTGGAAGTGGAATTAGACTCCGCCCGGCCTACGACGGGAGCTAATACCTGAGTGGCAAACATCAATGCTGCCACGGACGTCGAGAGTGCTTTTTGCATCACAGTTCCTCATGTGCGGCCATTCAGCCGACAAGAAGAGGAATATCTCTCTCAGCCCCGCTGAGGTGTCACCACAAGGTTACAGTTCAAAGAAAAAACGCGAGCGTAGACCGAATCGGCACCCGCCGTTGCAATTCGCGTTCCCCATGGGCCAGAGCTACAAAATCGATGGGCCACAGCCAGAAGAGTTGCAACCGGCACGCGCCGATTGTTACCGTTTCCGCTTACATTACAACGACAGGGCCCAGCCCCTGCCGGAAACGGGCTCGTGTTGCAGCACAGATCGCGCAGGAGACTCCCAGCCATGAGCAAAGTACGCGTACTGGTCGGCACGCACAAAGGTGCATTTGTCCTCACCGCAGACGGCCAGCGCCAGAAGTGGGAGGTCAGCGGCCCGCACTTCGCCGGCTGGGAGGTCTATCACCTCAAGGGCTCGCCCGCCGATCCCAATCGGATCTACTGCGCGCCATCCACCGGCTGGCACGGCCAGGTCATCCAGCGCTCCGACGACGGCGGCAAGACCTGGGAGCCGGTCGGCAACAAGTTCGCCTATGACGGTACCCCCGCCACGCATCAGTGGTACGACGGCACGCCGCACCCGTACGAGTTCAAGCGTGTCTGGCACCTGGAGCCCTCGCTCACCGATCCCGACACCGTCTATGCCGGCGTAGAAGACGCCGCCATCTTCCAATCCAAAGACGGCGGAAAAAACTGGGCGGAGCTCCCCGGCCTGCGCGAGCACGATACCGCCAAGGGTTGGCAGCCCGGCGCGGGTGGCCTGTGCCTGCACACCATCGTGCTCGACCCCAGCGATCCCCAGCGCATCTTTGTCGCCATCTCCGCCGCCGGCGCCTTTCGTACCGACGACGGCGGCACATCCTGGAAGCCCATCAACCACGGCCTCCACTCGCAGTACATCCCCAATCCCACGGCCGAGGTCGGTCACTGCGTCCATCGCATCGCCATGCACCGCAACCGTCCCGGCGTGCTCTTCATGCAGAAGCACTGGGACGTCATGCGCTCCGACGATGCCGGAGACAACTGGCGCGAGGTCAGCGGCAACCTGCCCACCGACTTCGGCTTTGCCATCGATGTCCACGCGCACGAGCCGGAGACCATCTACGTCGTCCCTATCAAGAGCGACTCCGAGCACTTCCCGCCCGACGGCCAGTTGCGCGTCTATCGCAGCCGCAGCGGCGGCAACGAATGGGAGCCGCTTACCAAAGGACTGCCGCAGAGCAACTGCTTCGTGAACGTGCTGCGCGACGCCATGGCCGTCGACACCATGGATGACTGCGGCATCTACTTCGGCACCACCGGTGGACAGGTCTACGCCTCCGCCGATGCCGGCGACACCTGGGCCCCCATCGTGCGCGATCTGCCGGCCGTCCTGTCGGTCGAAGTGCAGACGCTCGCGTGATCGAAATATTGTGAGCCAAACAGCATGACCCAGAAAGCATGATCCAGATATCGTGACCCAGACAGTGACCATCCGCGTCATCCTGCCCGCCCATCTGCGCACCCTCGCGCGTGTGAACCCAGGCGACCCGGAGGTCGCGCTCGAAGTCGCCGTCCCCGCCACCATCGCCTCCACGCTCGACGCGCTCGAAGCCCGCTATCCCATGTTGCACGGCACCATCCGCGATCACGACACCCTGCGTCGCCGCGCTTTCATCCGCTACTTTGCCTGCGAAGAAGATCTCTCGCATCAGCCCGACGACACGCCGCTTCCGGACGCCGTGATCAGCGCGCACGAGCCGCTCATCGTTCTCGGCGCTATCGCCGGCGGCTAAACCCAGAGCTTCCGTCCACTTTGAAGTACGGCAACCGCCGCGGATGCGTATTCTCTTCTGGATGTCGCCCGGAACCGTTGTTTTAGGGGATCCGCGTCGATTCCCCGGCGCGCATCCACTGCGAAGCTTGCCGACAGTGCACGAATTTCCAGTGCATCGTCATCGAACTTTCGTGTGGCGCGCCATTTTTTCCTGGCTGCCTCATTCCTCTCATTTCGACATCATCCCTGCATATCCCCGCATCATAACTTCGCATCAGAACTTGAAGAGGGATAGTGCGATGGACCTCAGGATTCTGCTACTCGTAGCTGCAGCCGTTGCCATTCTCGTCATCGTCGCGGTGGCTTTGATCGCCCGCCGCCGCAGAACCGGACAATTCAAGCAGCGCTTCGGGCCGGAGTATGACCGCACTGTCCTGGAGCAGAACGGCGATGCCCGCCGCGCCGAAGCCGCGCTGGAGGATCGTGAAAAACGCGTGGAAGGATTTCCCCTCCGCGCCCTCTCGGCGGTCGACCGTGAAGCCTACGCGATGGAGTGGGACGCCGTGCAGCGTCGCTTCGTCGACGATCCGTCGTCGGCCATGGGATCGGCGGATCGCTTGCTCGGTCGCGCCATGATCGATCGCGGCTACCCCATGACCGACTTCGAGCAGCAGGCCGAGGACATCTCCGTCGGCCACCCGGTCGTTGTCCAGAACTATCGCGCCGCTCACGACATCGCGATGCGACATGCCGAGGGCCAGGCCTCTACCGAAGAGCTGCGCCAGGCCATGATCCACTACCGCACGCTCTTCGATGAATTGCTTCAGCCGGCTCTCCAATCGAACCCCGAACCGCAGAAGGTCCACCCGATCAACCAGAAGCGCAGAAAAATCGCTCAGCGGGCTTCCTGACCGGTTCTGGCTACTTCGGCCTTGGTTCCCTCGGGCTTGGTTACTTCACTTTGTTTACTTCATCGAGTCGCGCAGCGAGATCAGCGTCCGGTCCAGGGCTTGCAGACGAATCAATCCCCGCCGCGGATATTCGACATCCAGGATGGTATAGACGGTCAGTGTGACCGCCAGGGCGAGCGCCACTGAATACATCCAGTCGCGCGGACCCGCCTTCATGCTGTATCCGGCCATCAGCGCGGCGCCGCCGCTGAACGAGAACAGCAGCCAGTACACCACTGCAGGCGGATGCATGTTGAAGGCATTCTGCCGCGTGGAGGTGATGTCGATCATGTCGTTGATCGCCGGCAGCAGCAGCTTCGCCGCATCCGTCTTTGCGCCGTCCGCCGTGGCTGCCGCCGTGGCGCGCTGCCATATCTCGCGTTGCAGCTCTGCCGTCTCCGGCGAGATCTCCATGTCCACCGCGTCGTACAGATGGAGCCGCGATGTGGTGTAGTCGCGGAAAAGCTGTCGCAGCTCCGGCTGCGCCTGTGCCGGCAGCAGATCCAGCCGTAGATACGCGGTGCCAATGTTGTTCGCTTCCTGTGTCAGCAGTTGGCGATGCATGTCGAAGCGCGAGACCGCTCCGGAGAACGTGAACGCCAACAGCAAGCCGAAGAGGCCGAAGATGGCCCCTTCAATCGCGCTGCTTACCACCGCTTCGGCGCGCTGCCGGCGCAGCCGCCGCCCCACCTCCAGCAACGCGATCATCGCCGGGAAGAGCAGGAACGCAGTGTCAGGAACAAAATTCATCGCATCTCGTCACTGCAGCGGATACAGCTTGATGTCGCGGAAATAGACTTCGGCGCCCTCGGACTGAAACAGTATCTTGCCGTCCTTGGGAAACGGGTCGGTGCCCTCGTTCACCAGCTTGCCATTCACGTACTGCCGCACCGTCTCGCCTTGTGTCACCAGCTCCAGCACATTCCACTTGCCGCGAGGCCGCTCCACCTCGCCGGTCGGCGAGCGGAAGCCGGCCACGTTCTCTGCCGGCGCTTTGCCGAAGCGCGGAATCATCACCGCACCTCCCGGTGGTCCCGTCACCCGCTTGCCATCATGCCCGGTCAACGCCGCGCCATCCGTCAGCCAGAAGTCGCCCGTGCCGCCCTCGGTGATCTGGAACTCAATCGATCGCGGCCACACCTTTTGCTCGCCCTGCACGTTATAAAGGATGCCGCTGTCCCGCGCCTTGCCCGCGCGCTCGCCATAAGTGCCCTCGCCCCACTTGAACTCCGCCCGCAGATAGAAATCGTGGAACGGCTCCTTCGTGATCAGGTAGCCCATCTCCTTGCCGGAGACGTGGATCATGCCATGCTCCACCGTAAACACATGCTCCGGATCGGAGTTCAGCCCCTCCGTCTTCAGGAAGCTGTCGAACGCGTTGAGGCTATGCCCATCGAACAGCACCTCCGCGGGACCGTGCGGCGGAATCGGAGGCTTGTCCGCGGCCTTTACTGTCGCAACCGCCATGCCGCCAACCATCAGCACCGCCAGCACTCTGTCTGATCTCATCGCGTCTCCCCCCTGCTCTGCTTCATTGCTGGCCATTCTACGGATATCGTGCTCGGGATCATGCGCGTGAGACCGTCCGCGGGCGGAATGACTTCGAAAGCTTCACCAGGTCGAGCCGTCGCGCTCCGTCTTCGGCGTCTCGCCGCTTGCCGACCACTCCTACCGACCCCATCACCTACGCCGCCATCCTTCTCCTCGTTCTCGTCGTCGCCCTTCTGGCCAGCGCCGGACCCGCCCTGCGCGCCGCCACCACCGATCCGGCGAAGGTCCTGCGCGAGGAGTAAACGAAACCAGGTAACTTCGCCTTCGGCATCCTTCTTTGTCCACCTTGACAGCCCCCGGCATTGCGCCCAAGATAAAGCTCCCCCTGGGCTAACCTCCCCGCATGTCGGGCCAAAATCCAGATCTAAAGGCAAATCATCATGAAACAGTACGGCATGAGCCTTTGCGCTCTCGCGTCCCTTGTGGTCCTCACGATTCCCTGCATGGCGCAGGACACTCCCAACCCATGGAACGGTTCGTGGAAGCTCGATAAGTCCTCGATGAAGTACGACGGTCCCACTGCAACCATTGCGACCGACGCTGACGGCTATACCATCACCCGCTACGGCACGGCGAGCCCCAAGGTGGTCTGCGACGGCAAGCCCAACCCACCGGTCAACGGCACCACCACCGTCTGCACCAAGGACGGCAGCGGATACAGCCTGGAGAACTCCAGCGACGGCAAGACCGTCAGCAAGGCCAAGGTCGAGGTATCCCCCGACGGCAAAAAGATGACCCGGACCATCGACATCACCCCGCCGGACGGAAGCAGCCCCTTCACCATGTCTTTCACCTCGAAGAGGGTTTCAGGCGCCGGAACCGGCGCATCCGGCACCTGGAAGCAGACCAGCTTCAGCGAATCGCAGGACACTGGAGTGCTCACCATCGCGGTCAACGGAGAGAGCGTCGACTTCAAGGAGACCGACAACGACAAGCCCATCACCGTCAAGCTGGACGGCACACCCACAGATCTGCCGGGAGGACGAACGATGTCGGCAAAACTGGATGGACCGCGCACCTTGAAGGTGACCTACAGCAGTCAAGGGAAAATGCAGCGGGAGAATACCTTCATCCTCAGCGCCAACGGCAAGAGCATCAAGGAGACAGACGTCACCCCGGCGCCGTCGCCCTCCACCATGGTAGTGATACTCAACAAGTCGTAAGCGGCAACTGAATGCGGGTGTCCCATGTCCTTGTTGCGAGGACATGGGATGCCACGAGCCCGGACCTTTCAGCATCGTCACCCCGACCGAAGCGGAGAGCCTGCCCTGAGCTTGTCGAAGGGGATCTGCTTTCGAATCCGCCGCGCGACATGAAACCGGAGTAGGAGTTTCTACATCTTCGATAAGCGCCGGTAAGAGCCGCATGAAATCAATCCGATTGATTAGGGCTTTGTTGGAGACGTGTCTGGTCGCAGACCAGACGTAGAGCGCCCCTATCACTGAAAAGTAGACCATGCAAATTTACAGCCATGCCCATCGAAAGAGGGCCGTCTTCCATCCGCGTACCGGCGTTCGTGTAGGCAGTGATGGAGGTGACGTTATTGAGAGGCACCATAAAGTCGTTGTTTGCGAGTGTGAGTGTGTATTCGGTGTAGTTGTCCTGCGTGATAACTGAGGTGATGCTGCCCGAGAAGGTGCGGGGCATAAGGGTCGCAGCGCGGGCCTCGGTCTGCGGTTGGCTTCCCAGGAGTTGCTGGGTTGTCCAACTTATGGAGAGTCCCTGGCCTAGTGCGACGTCAGAGAAAGCAACAAAAGTGGGCGTAAACGGCAGGTCAGTCAGATCGTAAGCCGCCCCATTGAGCTGATAGGGAGTGTTGTCTGTGAACTGAAATCGGTAGGGGTAGTCGTTGGAGGTGTGGGTAGGGCTGGTTGGATCCTGCCAGAGTCGGGGAAGAATCTCCTGGTAAGCGCCGGTCGAGTAAGTGCCGACCAGGGGGCCGATCCAGGCGCCCAAAGCGCTCGCATCTTCGACTTGAATGCGGGTGGCGAGCAGCGATCCGTCGGTTTGGATAGCGACATCGACATCCGCCGGGACATTGGGAGGAAGTGCAGATAAGCTGCCGATCCCTTGCAATACGGTAGAAGACGACGCGCTGATAGTCAGCGGGAATCCGGAAGAATTGTTCATCGTAAATTGACCTTCGCCGATCGACGAGACAATGCCGTGTAGGTTCGCCTTACCGTTACGGTCGCTGGAGGGTGTCGTGGCTGGCCGAAACTCGGAAACGCTGAAGGCTGGAGTCACTGTGACGACCCGAGACCCCACAGCAGCGGGTCCCAGGACAATAGGACCGGTCAACAGTGTGTCTAATGTGATGACTGTCCCTTTGCCGTCAACCACGATCGGTGCGGCCAACTCGACCGCGCCACTGATTGGATTGGTTACTTGAAGCGAATCGACGAAATGAAGATTGTCCGGGTAAAGGTAAGCGATATCGACGACAGTATAAGAGACAGAGGCGGTCGCGTAAGTGGCCTGTGGCAGTGTCGTAACCGTGAGCGGTTCGGAGACTCCATTGACATGCGTGATTTCAATCGTGGACACGCCTTGTACCGTGTTGGCTTGAGTGGGGCCTGTATAGGCGGTAACACTGTGACCGCAAGCGTCGGTCAGCATGATGCTGGTAATACCAAGCTGGAAGCTAGTCAGCGGGCCGAGTGCTGCATCAGAGGTGAAAAGCAACGGCACCTGCGCGGTAGGAGCGCCGGGAGCGACGCAATTCTGAGATGGCGGAACTGTTGTGCCGCCAGGGCTGCTCCCCCCTCCGCAACCCGTGATAACAATCACGGAAACGACGAAAAGCGATGTGAGGACGGATAGAAAAAGCAAGCGGTTGGTCAAGGGTCTGTACTTTTCCGTCATCAGCCGCTATCCCCGTTTTCACTACTTCACGCCGCGCCGTCTTCCACGATGTTGAGGATTAGGGGCGCTGTGCCTGAGGGGCCTCGGCAATCGATTGAGGTGTTGGTACCACTATGAGCGTAAATTCACTGACTCGCATCTCCGTTAAATCTACGAGCCGAGATAAGTGAAAAGTGATTCCGATCCCATTTCAGGAACCCAGTTCAATTTCTCTCCGAATTCTGCCGGTTTATTCCCTGCCACTCGCTACAATAGAAATAGAGACAAAAAGCCACGGCTCAGGCCGTGGCTTTTTTCTGCCCGTAAGTTCTTTAGGAAGACGATTTTACGGATAAACCATTTGGAATGACGAATTTGCTTATCGGGAGCAGCCTTAAGCCGATCATTCCAGAAGGGTTATACCAAGGTCTCCGGTGACGGGAGGGGGGAGGGGCCCCCTACTTCTCGAACGGCACCGGCGGTGGGTTCCGCTCCGTGAACTGCCGCTGGTGCCAGTAGGGATAGATCGCTGGCTGGTCGCTGGCCTTGTCCAGCGCCGCCACCTGCGCTTCGGTCAGTTTGAAATCCGCCGCCGCCAGGTTCTGCTTCAACTGCTCCTCGTTGCGCGCCCCGATGACCACGCTTGAAACCGTCGGCCGCGCGAGCACCCAGTTCAGCGCCACCTGCGGCACGCTGCGCCCGGTCTCTTTCGCCACGGCGTCAAGCGCGTCGACCACGGTGTACAAGGACTCGTCGTCCACCTGCGGTCCCTGCTCGGAGGTCTTGTGCAGGCGGCTGGTCTCCGGCAGCGGATGGCCGCGCCGGATCTTGCCCGTCAGCCGTCCCCAACCCAGCGGACTCCACACCAGCGTCCCCACTCCCTGGTCGAGCGCCAGCGGCATCAGTTCCCACTCATACTCGCGCCCGATCAGCGAGTAGTAGCCCTGATAGCCCACATACCGGGCCCACCCATACCTGTCGGACACCGCCAGCGACTTCATCAAATGCCAACCGGAAAAATTCGAGCACGCAATGTAGCGCACCTTGCCCGAACGCACCAGCGTGTTCAAGGTGTCGAGCGTCTCCTCGATCGGCGTCAGCGCGTCGAAGCCGTGCAGATGATAGATGTCGATGTAATCCGTTCCCAGCCGCTTCAGGCTCGCTTCCACCGATTCGATCAGGTGATAGCGCGAGGAGCCTTTATCGTTCGGTCCATCGCCCATCGGAAACGTGGCCTTGGTCGAGATCAGCAGATCGTGCCGCTTGCCCTCGATCGCCTTGCCCAGAATCGACTCGGAGAGACCCTTCGAATACACATCCGCCGTATCGAAGAAGTTCACGCCTGCATCGAGGCAAAGCCCGATGAGGCGCTTCGCCTCTTCTACATCGGTCGCGCCCCACGCGCGGAAGAACTCGGTCCCACCGCCAAATGTTGCAGTCCCGAAGCACAATACCGGAACCTTCAAACCAGAACGGCCAAGCAGTCGATATTCCATAGCAACCCAGATGACGCTCAGCGCTGCGAGGATGCAGCTACGGTGTCGCGGCCTTGTGGAACGCCGTCGCCGCGGGCAGCGGAATCTGCTGGGCATCCAGCGGAATCAGCCGGTCGCCATCCACCCGGAAGAGCGAGGCCTCACTGCTGCTGGTGAGCAGGTAGACAGTCGCGGTCGGATCGGCCGTGCCCTGGCTCGTTGACCACGACCCCGTCATCACGGAGGTCAGCGTCCCACCGGGC
>DASQRJ010000452.1:0-3189 GCA_035642955.1 Acidobacteriaceae bacterium | reverse complement strand
GCATGCGATAGACCTCATAGCCGAGCAGCAGCACGGCGAGACCGAGAAGAGTGCGGAACCACCAGGTCTGCCAGGTGTGCGGGAGCACGCGGACCTCGAGCATGGCGCCGGTCTCGCTCCAGATCCCGTCATTGTTGGCGGCGAGGACGCGGAAGGTGTAGCGGCCGGGCGGGATGTTGGTGTAGTAGGCGACGCGGCGCGCACCGGCATCGATCCATTTGGGATCGAAGCCGACCAACTGATAGCGATAGCGGACGCGGGCGGGGGCGACAAAACTGAGGCCGGCGTAGTGGAGGGCGAGACGGGTCTGACCGGGCTGGATTTTGACAACTCGAAGGTTCTTATCGACCTTCCACGGTGGTGAAAGAATGGGCGCCGGCTGATCATCGACGGTTACGTTTTCGATGACGACCGGTGGCGGCAGTCGATTCTCCTGCTGGTGTTCCGGGTTGGTGACGCTGATGCCGCGCAAGGTGGCGAACCAGAGTGTGCCGTCGGCTGTACGGACCGCGGCGGGATGGCCGGAGGAGCACTCGTTGATGCGCATGCCATCCGCGACTCCATAGGCGGATACGTCCAGATGAGTGATGGTGTGGCTGGCGAAGTCTTCGAGCTGCTGCCGCGAAACGCGATAGATGCCGGTTGCGGCGCCCAGCCAGAGGTTGCCGCGGCCATCTTCGACAATGTCGTGGATCACTTCCGGCAGGCTGGTGGATGCAGAGGGGAAGGCAGTGATGTGACCGTCGCGGAGCAGATTGAGGCCGCCGCCATTGGTACCGACCCACAATGCGCCAGAAGGCGAGCCGCGCGGATCCTGATAGAGCGCGGTGATGACGTCGGAGGAGAGGCCATCGCGCATGGTGAGGGTGGAGAAGTGGCCGTTCTCGAGATGGCTGAGGCCGCCGCGCGTACCGATCCACAAAGCGCCGGGATGGAGGCGGTCGAGTGCCAGTGCGCCGACGAGATCGCTGCCGAGGCCGTTGCTGTGGTTCCAGAGGGCGAGGCCGCTCGCGGTCTGCCGCGCGAGACCGCGGCGAGTGCCAATCCAGAGTGCGTTGTCTGCCGGATCATAGAGCAGGGAGCGGACGAAGTCGTCGGGCAGCGCATCGCTGTGGGGTGCGGGTGAGGCACGGCCGTTCGCGAGCAGGTTGAGCCCGTCCGGCGTGCCGACGGCAAGTGAGCCCTCGCGCCCGGCGGCGAGCGCGAGGATGGTGTTGCTGGCGAGGCCTTGCTGGGTGGTCAACGTTTGCCAGGTGGCGCCACGGAGTTGTGCAAGTCCACTTCCGTCGGTGCCGGCCCATATGCCATCTTTGCCGGCCAGGATAGTGCGGATCATGTCCCCGGGCAGACCGTCGGCGGTGGTGAGGGTGGTGAAGCGCTGCTCGCGCAGCTCCAGCAGGCCGGCGGCCTCCATGCCAAGCCAGAGATTGCCTTCGCGGTCCTCATAGAAGGCTTCCACGGCGGCGGCGCCGCTGCGTGCGTGCAAGGTTTCGAAGCGGCCCTGCGCGTATCGGGCGACGGCGCCCTCACTACTCATCCAGAGGGCACCCTGCCGATCTTCGAAGAGACGAAGAATGCGGTTGGGGGGCAGACCATCGGCGGCGGTCTTCCAGGTAAATGTACCGGAGGGGGAGAGGATGCCGAGCGCGCCCGATGTGGCCACGTAAAGAGTGCCGCGTGTGCCGGGGCAGAGAGCGCGGATGGAGTGGTCGGCACTTCCGGCAAAACCGTGGCTTGCCGGCGTTGTCAGATCGAGAGGGATGGAGGTGAGAGCGCCGCGCTGGTAATGGAACAGAGCACCCTCCCGAGCGAGCCAGAGCGAGCCATCCTGTGCGACGGCGAGCAGATCGGCGGAGCCGGGCAGCGTGGTGGCGACATGGCCATCGCGCAGTTGAACGACATTGCGCGCGGTGGCCACCCAGAGCGATCCATCGGCTGCGCCCGCGGCGATCGGCGTGAGATCGCGGCCGATGAGCGGCGCGTCGAGTCCGCGCACCAGGGCGAAATGCTCTCCAGAGCCGAAAGCGACGCCCTCCGGCGTGAGCACCCAGAGGCTGGCCCGACTCGCCGGGATCACGCCCGCGATGGGTCCGGGAGGAAGCCCATTGGCCACGCCGAGCACCTGCAGGCTGCCCTGACTGCGGCGCAGGAGGCCGTCGGCGGTGGCGGCCCAGAGCGTGCCATCGGCGGTCTCGGTAAGTGCTCCGATAAGGTTGCTGCGCAACTGCGGCGTGGAGCGCCTATCGAAGAGGGTGAAGTCGACGCCGTCGAAGCGAACCAGGCCGCCATCGGTGGAGAGCCACAGGTAGCCGTCTTGAGTCTGCCGGATGGCGTGGACGGTGTTCTGGGGCAGGCCGCTGTCGGTCTGCCAGAGCTGCTGGCCATACTGGCGGAGGGTCTGTGCCGGATCGAGCGCGTGAAGCGGGGAAATGCTCGAGGAGAGCGCCATCAGGACCGCGAGCGCGGCCGGCACACGAACGGCGCGGAGGCGTAAGCGCATCATCGACCAGACGAACCCCACGAAACCAGAGCTGACGAATGCATGGACTTTGGGACAGCATACAGCGCGGGCGGCGCGGGATTATGACTGAGCAGGGGCGGGAATGGGCTCGATGCGGCCAAGCAGGAAGACGTAGCCAACGATGCCAGCAACGAGATAGATGACCGGAACGCTGAAGGCGATGGCGAAGGAGTGCGTGTGGCCGTAGAGATAGCCGGTGATAACCGGCGCCGCGATGGCGGAGATCTGACTGGCAAGGTTCATCATGCCGGCGATGCGGCCTACCGCACCGGGTGGGGCGACGAGTGCCGGGAGCGACCAACTGACCGGCGCGGATGCGGCCAGCCCGCCAATCGAGACGCTGATCCAGAAGAGCGCCATGCCGGGGGTGGTGGAGTGAACGGCGCCCAGAAGCCCCATGCCCAGGATCATGCCGGCGATCAGCAAGGCCTGGCGCACGATGGTTGACGAGAAGCCTCGGCGCATAAGCGCGTCCACCAGCCAGCCACCGCCAATCAGATCGGTGGCGGTGGCAATGAGCCAGGGCACGCCGGTATAGAGGAAAGAGTGCAAAAGGTCGATGTGGAGGGTGACGGCGAGATAGGTGGGGAGCCAGGTAAGCAGGAGGTAGAAGACGTAGTTGTACGCCCCATAGCCGATGAAGAGGCCGTAGACCTTGCGCTGACGCA
>DASQRJ010000451.1:0-5351 GCA_035642955.1 Acidobacteriaceae bacterium | reverse complement strand
AGTGCGCTAGTGCTGGGAACGTTTTGCTTCCCAATACGCCTCTCGTCCGCTCAACGCTGGTAGATCACCTTGCCATCGAAGATGGTCATGTCGACCTTGGTCTTCTCGATCGCCTCTGGCGGGATTGTGAAGATGTCGTCGGAGAGCACTACCAGGTCTGCCAGCTTGCCGGGTTCGATGGATCCCTTGATGGTTTCCTGGTGTTCGGCGAAGGCGGACCCGACGGTGTAGGCGTGCACAGCCTGCGCAACGGTGATGCGCTGTTCGGGGATCCAGCCGTTTGGGTTTTTGCCGTCGAGGGTGCGGCGCGTGGTGGCAGCATAGATGCCCTTCACTGGATCCAAGGGCGCGACCGGCCAGTCGGAACCGAAGGCGAGTTTTGCGCCTGCATCCAGCAGGGATTTCCATGCATAGCTCGACTTGATACGTTGCGGGCCAATGACGGTTTCAGCCCACCGGCCGTCGTCGATGGCGTGGTAGGGCTGCATGGAAACTATCACGCCAAGCTTTGCGAAGCGCGGGTAGTCCTCCGGATGAAGGTGCTGCGCGTGCTCGATGCGAGGGCGGCGATCGGCAGGGCCATTGTCTTTTTCCAGGCGGCTGTAGAGATCGAGTATGGTGCGGTTGGCGCGATCGCCGATGGAGTGGATCGTAAGCTGGAGTCCGGCCTTGTCGGCCTGGCGCATCGATTCGTAGAAATGCTCGACGTCGAGAAGATCGGGGCTGGCGAGGCCGCTCTTCGCCGGATTATTTGTGAACGGCTCATCCATCCAGGCAGTTTCAGAACCAAGGGCGCCATCGGCGAAGGCTTTCAGGTTGCCAATGCGGAGATAAGGACTGCCAAAAGGGGCGACGATGCCGGCGTCGGCCAGAGTCTTCCAATCCCGGACGGGAAAAGCCTCGTAGATGCGGACAGTCAACTTGCCAGCGCGTTCGATCTTCTGGAACTCGCGAAAAGTGTCCGGCTGGCCGCGGTCTTCAGAGCTGTTCGCCATGTTCTGCACGCTGGTTACCCCGTGAGCTGCTGCCTCGCGCATGGCTGCTTCCATGGCCTGGTCCTCCTCTTCGGGAGACAGCGGAGGCATGATGCGTATGACGAGAGACATGGCAGCGTCTTTGAGAATGCCGGTCGGGTTGCCGTCCTTGTCGCGCTCGATTTCGCCGCCCGGCACGTCCTTCGTGTTTCGGTCGATGCCGGCGAGCCTCATGGCCTGCGCATTCACGAGGGCCACGTGTCCGTCGAGCCGCCACAGGAATGCAGGATGATCGCCGGAGACATCGTCAATTAACTGGTGGTTGGGCAGAACGGGCGGATTCCAGCGTTGATGATCCCAAAGGCCGTTGCGAAGCCACGCACCGTTGGGCAGGGTTCTGGCGAATTGAGCGATGCGCTCCTTGAACTCGGCCTGGCTGTTGGCGGTGCCAAGATGCACGGTGATCAGCGAACCGCCGCCGATGAGGAAATGCACGTGGGCGTCGTTGAAGCCGGGCAGGAGAAGGCGGCCGCCGAGATCAATGATGCGGGTGTCGGGGCCGGCAAGTTTTCGAATCGCTGCGTTATCGCCGACCGCGAGGATCCTGGAACCATCGAGCGCTACTGCCTGGGCGGTGGGCTGCGCCGGATTTTCGGTCCATAGCTTGGCGTTGACGAGGATCAGGCTCGCCTCCGTAGCCGACGCACTGCAGCAGCAGGCGCCGAGCACAACAATCAGCCAGCATAGGCAGAAAAGCTTCATTGCAACTCCCTTCAAACTGACGCACAACTGTCCGCGATCACGGGAGAATCGCGCGAAAACGGGGAACATTTCAGGTTTGTACAACTCTATCAGTGAGCGGGCATTGTGGAGTTCCGTGCCGGCCCCGGAGGCCCCTACAAGCCCGACCATTACCGCTACTAAACTGCGAGTTAAGCAGCAATAGAAAAGCCACTCCGCACGGAGTGGCTTTTCTATTGTTCTGAACCGGGCGGTCCATACCGACTTGTAGGTACCCGATCCACTGTCGCTGAGTGCCCTGGCGATTTGTTACTTGTTGACCACAGTGGCTCGATTCCACAGCGGCTCAACGGAACCGTTTATCCGTTTATCGCGACTTGCCCGGTGCGCTATTTCGTCGCAATATGTGGTGCTGTCGATGCCGGATTTCTCGGCCGCCAAGCCGGACCGCCATCTTCCCACTGGTCATCGGTAAGCTGCTCGATGTGAGAGCCGTCATAGTTCATCGCAAAAATTTCTCCGTACGGCTGCGGGCTACCGGTAAAAAGCGCCTCATCTTTGAATCCCATCCGCGAACTCGTAAACAATAGCCGTTCCCCATCGGGAGACCACGCCAGGTGCGCCTCATTGCCGTGAGTGTGGGTCAACTGAGTCACGTCTTTCCCATCCGGGTGCATCGTCATCACTTCAAAGTCGCCGCCGATGTTACGCACAAAGGCGATGAGATCTCCGCGCGGTGACCACAGGGGGAAGTTGTCGTACTCGGTGGTCAATTGCGTCACAGAATGGTCCGCAAGATTCATGATGCGCAAGCCTTGTCCCTCGGGCCCGGCGGTTCGAAAGACGATTTGTCTTCCGTCCGGCGAGAAAGAGGCGAAGGCGTTGTTGTTCGGTCCCGAGGTGATCACATGAAAGCCGGTGCCGTCCGCGTTGAGAATTGCGACCTGCGCTCCTCCGTTGAAGCGATCGATCGGCGTCTTGGTGCCCGCCGCAAAGTCAAGGAAGGACGTAAAATTGCCCACCCCTACAACGATCTGACGGCTGTCCGGCGACCACTGCGGACCCAGAATCAGATCGTTCCGCTTCAGAATCGTGCGCCCCGAGTTGTCGGCATCCCCCGGCTTGTCGCTATCGATAATCACCAGGCTGGTGATGCCTCCGGGCACAACGTGGGAGACCGCCAGGTGCGAGCCGGTTCGATCGTAGGCCGGCAACTCGGTCGTCGCGTAGAGATCGAAACTCGGATCTCTGCTCCATTGCTTCGCCGGCTCAGAACTGGGCTGAAAAGTTTGGCGGGTGTAGACGACGCGCTGGCCATTCGGAGCCCAGGCGACCGGATCCGGCGCGATGTCGGCGCCGGAGGGACCAACGTTGCCGTCTCCGGAGATAAGCTCGATTGTTGCTCCGTCGCCACGCGAATAGGCAATCTGGCCGGAGGCAAGCACAGAAGGCGCCAGCTTCACGCCGGGGCCGCTGGTTATGGGAACTGTGGCACCGGTGCGAATGTCGATCCTGTACAGCTGACTTTCTCCGCCCGCCTGATACGGCGTAAGCAGCTTGGTCCGATACTTCCAGGTATCTTCCGCCGACATGCAATAGGTCACCACACTCGTGCTGTCCGCCGTCCACCGCGGGCTGCCGCAGAAGTTCCCATGCTGCGAAATGCGTTTCAGCCCCGATCCGTCGGGATGAACGAGATAGATGTCCACCACGTGGAGCCGTTCCCAACGGCTCTTCGCGGTGGGAAGATTGCTGTCGCGGTCTGAAGAGAAAGCGATCCACCGGCCGTCGGGGGACCACGCAGGCCTGAAATCGCCACCCCGCCCGGTAGTAAGGGGCCGCACTTTTCGGCGGCCGAGGTCCAGAATCCACAAATTCGCGAACCCCGCCGACCGAGTCGATACGAAGACGATCTGCCCGCCATCGGGAGAGAATGCGGCCTGATCGGCGTACGCCGCATCATTAGTCAGGCGCTGTACATCGCTGCCGTCGGGATGCATGCGGAAGAGATTGGCAGGCCCCGCCCGCTCCGACGTGAAGGCGATCCAATCGCCTTTGGGAGACCATGCAGGGTTGTAGTTGAGCGAGTCACGCTGCGTGAGCGGCCGCTCCGCAGATCCGTCGGCGTTGGCGATCAAAAGGATCGATTGTGTCGGCGCTAAGCGAGTGAAGACAATCCGGTCGGCCGCGATGCATTGCATTGCTGCAGCCGCAAATACAGAGACGCAAAGGAACCGGACGAGGAGGCGAGCCATATATCGCTCCGAGAGATGGATTCTGATAGGCAGGGAACGGGTCCGATACTACCACCGGCAAAGGTGGCT
Source organism: Acidobacteriaceae bacterium (assembly GCA_035642955.1). Lineage (GTDB taxonomy): Bacteria > Acidobacteriota > Terriglobia > Terriglobales > Acidobacteriaceae > KBS-83. The sequence continues at coordinate 1,312 of DASQRJ010000451.1, read as the reverse complement.
GGAAATTTACATTCGGGAGATCAGGACGCTGTCGCCACGGCCCAAACTCAGCAATCCCTAGGTGCCAATTGCTAATAACAGTCAGTATGGAGTGACCGGCACCGATGCGCTGATCGTGGATTAGGCTGTGGGTTCAGAAGGACGCACAGCTCAGAGCCACAAGCGGAAGGGAGCCGGTCATGCAGGGAAAGTTACGATTTTTAGGTTTGGATGTCCATGCCGAGACGATCGCTGTCGCGATAGCCGAGCCGGATGGTGAGGTGCGAAGCCTGGGAACGATTCCGAACCGTACCGAATCGATCCGCAAAATGATCAGGAAGCTCGGTCCGGCAGAGAAGCTGAAAGGCTGTTATGAGGCGAGACCGACGGGCTACGTCGTGTACTGGCAGCTGGCAGAGCTCGGCGTGAAATGCGAGGTGGTGGCACCGACGCTGGTACCCGTTAAGACCGGTGATCGGATCGGGTCAAGACGGATCGACGGGATGCTGAGAAGCTGGCACGCTGCTATCGATCCGGAGATCTGACGGCGGTGTGGGTTCCGGACGAAGGTTCCGAGGCCTTGCGCGATCTGGTGCGCGCCCGAGAAGCCGCGAAACAAGATCAAATGCGAGCGCGGCACCGGTTGAGCAAGTTCCTGCTTCGCTCAGGTCAACGTCCACCCACCGGAGTGAGTGAGATCATGGACACTCCCCTATCTCATCTGGGTTGCGCAGCTGCGTTCCACACAGCTTGCTCAGGCGTCCACGCGGCAGGATTATCTGCACGAGGTCGAGCACATGCGTGAACGGGTGGCACGTCTGGAGCAAGCCATCACGGAAGCGGTCAAGGTGAAGAATTTTTCTTGATGTCCCCTCTTATAGGACTCAATGACCGAGTTCCGGTTGGTTTGTCGCCTACCGTGAAGTTACTGACTAATCAACACCGATTCGCAGTCTCTGGATCGCCGAAACTGAGTAGGTTGAAGTGTGGCAAGGGACTCGCCCGGAATCCAAAAAGTGCGATTCCCCGAGGTACGGCAACGTTTTCGAGATTCGCCCCGCGGCGCACTTGAACGAAATAATGAAGGCAAGTGAGCAACGACGGCGAAAACACACCGGACGATAAATGCAGCTTCGGCATGAAGCAAAGAGTCAGTACAAAATCGGAGAGGAAGAGCACAGATGTCAAAAGTTCGTGTCGCGGGACTTGGGGTTTCGTTGGACGGTTTCAGCGCTGGGATCGAGCAGAGCCTGAGCGATCCGCTGGGTAAGCGGGGAACGGAGATCTTTCAGTGGTTCTTTCACACGAAGACCTTTTGCTCCATGCACGGGCG
>DASQRJ010000450.1:0-8981 GCA_035642955.1 Acidobacteriaceae bacterium | reverse complement strand
GTGGCCTGAATGACCTTCATCAATTGACCGAGGGTATCGTCCGCCAGGACCAGGTTGTCGATATAGTTGCCGCCCGCCGTGAGTGCGTGACGCTTCCGGTCATAGATGCCGGGAGGATGCGGCACCGGCAGGTGCAGCATGACGAAGCGGATGCGCTGGTCGTGCAGCAGGCCCTGCGCCTGCGTCATGACATCGCGATAGTCGCGCACGTGTGCGTCATGATCGCTAGGCGCAGTGGTGAGCTGGTCGATGCGTTCGTGCGGCTGCAGGAGGGCGAGAAAATTCGCGAAGGTGGAACCGTCGTAGAAAAGCCGCCACGGCAGGCCGGGATACGCCGCAGAGTATTGCCACGAGCAGCGATCCAGAACACTCTGCAGCAGACGGCAATAGGGGTTGTACCAACCGGCGATGCCAGTGGTCCATCCCAGTTGCCGCGCGTCACCGAAGACTGTGTGCGAAACGTCGTAGGGATGCCAGGGACCTCTCTTGACGCTGCGGAAGCGGAATGCCTTTCCGCTGCGATCCACATCTGCGACAGTCCGGCCGATGAGCAGGCCGGGAACAACCTCCTCTGTGAGATAACCGGTGGGCTGAAGGTCGGAGAAGGTCGTACTCTGCCGGGCGAACTGGTCGAAGTTGGGAAAAGAGAGCCCGGAGGGACGATGACCGAAGACCTGGTCGTAGGAGAGCTCGTCCATGAGGATCCAGACGATGCGCGGCTGCGGGGAGGACGAAGTGGGGAGCGACGGATTTGTAAAAGAGGTTTGCTCGCGTGCATGAACGCGCAGTGCCTGCCATGCGAGCTTCGGAAGCAGAATGAGCATCCCGAAGGCGGCGATGGTGAAAACGACGCGGGTGGCGTCGATAGTCTGCTGCAGCGCCGTGGGACGCAGCCGCCATAGGACAAGCAGGAGTATGGGCACGACGGCCACGCCGATGTGCGAAGCAAGCAGGATGTGCCCAACGACCACGGGACGAGCGTTGAAGATTCCGGCGCCGACGCGGCCGAGGAGCCAGATCAGAAGTGTGGGGAGGGCGATGGATACGAGGTTGCGAACGCGGGGCGGTAGACGATCCAAAGCAACGACAATGAGCCACGCCAGCGCCCAGACAAGCAGCGTGAGCAGAAGCATGGCGCGTGGAATGCTTGTGACCGGGTATGGGTGATGAAACGAATCGAGATGCCAGGAGTTGAGGAAGGCATTCGCGATGGGAAGCGTGTAGAGCACCGCGAGACCGGCACTTTCCAGAAATGACTTTGCTTTCACCGGGTCTCGAAGAGCCAAAGACTTCGGCCGTTGGGGAGATTTTCCACGAGGCGGCGGACGAAGTGCTGATCGGAAGCGGCCAAGAATGCGTTTTCGTCGAGATGTCCGTAGATCTCCTGACGGCCACGGCAGAGCTGCTTGAATTGTGAATCGGTTGCCGGCACCCACTCGACGATGGCCCAGCGGGTAGTCAGGCGGCGCAGCAGATCGAAAATAGCCGGGAGCGGTATCTGATCGATGAGCAGCATGTGATGGATGACGCCGAGCATCAGGATGGCGTCGAATGCGCCCTCGGAGCGCTGGAGCAGACTCAGGCTCTCTGCGTTCTGCCAGCCGACCGCGGGTGTGGGCCTGGCGATGTTGGCGACCAGAGGAAGGATGGGCTCGCGCTTGGCCCGGGCTTCGCGCCAGTTTGCATCGGCCGCCTGCACATCCGTGTCCCACGCGACGACACTGGCGCCGGCCGCGGTGGCGATGCGGGAGTAGTAGCCGGTGTTTCCACCGACGTCGAGCACGCGATGCGGCGCTGCCTGAGCGAGCGCCTGCTTCACAAATGCGGTCTTGCGCGCGTGATCTTCCGCGCTGTAATGGCTGGCGGTGGTGGTGTAGTGGCTCCAGCGGGAGGCATGCGGCGGCGGCGTGAGAGCGCGGAGGGCACGGCGGAGTTTCCGCAACGTTCCGCGGAGCACATGGATGGCTACGTCGGGCGGCTGTTGACGCGCTTGAGTCACGCCGGTGGATGCGGCGGCGTTCGCCTTGCTTTCCAGCAGGTGCGGAAGAGTGACCAGCGAGCGCAATGGCGCCGTCCAACGACGGCGGAGCGGCAGGTGTGAGTAAAGGTCTGTGGGTTCGTAACCGTCACGGCGCTCTACGGACGCCGCCAGCGGCCAACCGAGATAGCGATTTGCGGCCAGAGGGAGCAGGAATGTGCGCACGAACTGGCCGTAGGCCAGCCAGATGGGATCTCCCGGCTGGCGCTTGTCGAACGACAGCACATCAACAAAGACCGGGTCGGCGTTGCGAAAGAGGACGTTCAACGGAGTCGCATCCTTGAGAATGAGACCGGCGGCGAGGGACTCTTCACACAGATCGAGCGTCAGCTCACCGGCAGCGACCCACTGTCCGGGCGTCCACTCCCAGGGATAGGTTGGATACTCGATGCGTTCGTGCTCGAGCAGCAGCGCACCGTCGGCCTCGCGACCGGCGACGGCGGTTGCGACCATCCGGCCGCTCTCGATCCACTTCTGGGTGAGTGTCGAGGCAAGAAAGGCCTCCGCCTCCGCCGCAAAGGCAGGGCGAACGTGTCGAAAGACTTTGGCCTCATCGAAATAAAGAGAACCGGCCGGATCGCGAAAGGTTCCGCCGGGGACGGCACTTACGGTCATTGCTGGCGTTCTTGAACCTGCTCTACCACTGACTCTTCGATGTGGTCCTTACCGCGATGGAAGAGCTTCCGCAATTTCGAACGCACGATAAAGAGCGCACCTGCCGCCATGGAACCGGCGACCTGCAGGAACAGAAGTCCGGAACCTGGATCGGCGTAGGCGTAAGCAGGTTTCTGGAATGCAATCGCAAGAACGACAACTTGAGCGATGGCAAGCAGGATCAGCAAGGTGCGGGAGAGGTGACGCACTCGTAGGGCCTCCTATAGAAACATCCTAAAGCCAGGAGCGAAGCGGTTTGGCTTTACGAGATTTTAACGACATTTTTAAGACTGTTCACCGGGCCTTGATACGCTGTACCGGAATTTGGACGGATGGCCGGGGGCAAAAGTTCCACCCTTTTCAATTTGGTACTGTGAATTCTGCTGACTATCTAGTCGCGTTTTGTTGGATTTAGCGGGAGCTGGCGGGCGCCGGTACACTGGAAGTTCAGAGAGGAAGCCAAATCATGCTCGTGGTCATGAAGCCGCAGGCGACGGCCAGAGAGATCCAGGCCGTTTGTGAGCGGATCGAAACACTTGGTTACCGGCCACATCCGATGCCGGGGGCACAGCGGACGGCGATCGGCATCACGGGAAACCAGGGCGCGGTGGAGCAGGACTCGCTGGCGGAGCTGCCCGGCGTGGCTGAGGTCATCAAGGTCTCCAAGCCCTACAAGCTGGTCAGCCGCGACGTGAAGGAAGAGGACACGGTGATCCGCTTCCCGGGGACGAATGCGGCGATCGGCGGCCGGAACATCGCCGTGATCGCCGGGCCGTGCTCGATTGAGAACCGAGAGCAGGCCTTTGCGGTCGCCGAACAGGTGGCGAAAGCGGGCGCCCAGTTCCTGCGCGGGGGCGCGTACAAGCCGCGTACCTCTCCGTATGCCTTTCAGGGCATGGGCGAGGCCGGCCTGCGCATTATGGCCGAGGTGCGGGAGCGCTTCGGGTTGCGCATTGTGACCGAGGCGCTGGACAACGAGTCGCTGGAGCTGGTGGAGCAGTACGCGGACATGATCCAGATCGGAGCGCGGAACATGCAGAACTATTCCCTGCTGAAGCGCGTTGGGCGGTCGAAGCTGCCAGTGCTGCTGAAGCGCGGGCTTTCCGCGACGCTCGAAGAGCTGCTGATGGCGGCCGAGTATGTCATGAGCGAAGGCAACTATCAGGTGGCGCTATGCGAGCGCGGCATCCGCACCTTTACCGACCACACGCGCAATACGCTGGATTTGAGCATCGTGCCGGCAGTCCAGCGGCTGAGCCATCTGCCCATCGTGGTGGACCCGAGCCACGGCACGGGCAAGCGGGATAAGGTGCTGCCGCTGGCGCGGGCGGCGGTTGCCGTCGGCTGCGACGGATTGATCGTCGAGGTGCACCATGCACCCGACCAGGCACTCTCCGACGGCGCGCAATCTCTCTATCCGGAACAGTTCGCGCAGTTGATGGACGAGTGTTCGCGTATCGCAGAGGTGGTGCACCGTCGCATTCCCCGGGGTATCGAAGTGACGGCGCACGAAGGGGTCGCGCTCCCTGCCACACGCTAGGCGGGTGCTGCATGGAGCGCGAGGCTGGCGCCTCGCGTTTGCCATTTGCGTGCTGCTGTTGCTGGACGGCTGCCGCCAGCATGACTTCCCTGTCTATCCGAAGAACTATCGCGAGTTCGCCTACGTGACGAACAGCGGCAGCAACACCGTGACCGCACTGGATGTGGTGAATCTGCGGCAGGACCGCGTCATCGGTGTGGGACGGCGGCCGGTCGGCATTGCAGCCAACCCGGAGCGCAATGAAGTGTATGCGGTGAATGCAGACAGCAACTCGGTGAGCGTGATCGACACCATGCGCAACGAGGTAGTGGCAACCATCGGGGTAGATCGAACACCGTACTCGATCGACGTGGCGCGCGATGGCCGCACGGCTTATGTTGCGAATTCAGGCGCGAACGATGTGTCGGTGATTGACCTGGACCGGAGGCGGGTTGCCGCCACCATCGGGGTGGGCGAAGCACCGGGCGTGGCGCGCATTGCGCCGGATGAGAGCGCGCTGGTGGTGAGCAACGAGAAGAGCAGCAGCGTGAGCGTGGTGGACCCCAAGCTCTACCGGGTGCGGGCGTTCTTTTCCGGCTGCCCGAATGCAACGGCGGTGACCATGCTGCCGGACTCGACCAAGGCGTTCATCGCGTGTTCCGGCGGCCACCAGGTGATGGTGGTGGGGCTGGCGCGCGCAGCGAGTGCAGGCGTGAGCGCGAAAGCGGACCGCCTGCTGGCGCTGCTCGATGTGGGCGCGACGCCGACGAGCATCGTGCTGAAGCCGGATGGAGGCGAGGCGTTTACCACCAACTTCGGCGGCAATTCCATCTCGGAGATTGCGACCGGCGCCAACGAGGTGGGGGGCACTTACCAGGTCGGAATGCGGCCGTCACAGGGCATTGTGACCAAGGATAATTCGCTGCTGTGGGTTTCCGACTTCGGCAGCGGTACCGTCAGCCTGTACGGCATCGACGATGGCAGGCTGCTGGGGAATGTCGCGGTGGGTGAAGGACCGGATGCCGTGGCGCTCTCCGAGGCAGGACACCTGCTGATGGTGGTCGATTCGCGCTCGAACGATCTGGCGATGGTGCGCACCAAAACGCGTGCGCTGTTCACCCTGCTGCCACTGGGAAAGCAGCCGAGCGGCATCGCCGTGAAGGCGTTTCTCGTCCGCTAGATTACTTGGATCCCAAGCGATCGAGGGAATGGCTCGCGACTACAGATTCTCCACACCAGAGCACCGCGCCGAGCCGGCAAAGCCAGGCGCGTTCGAGAACGAAGCTCAAGCCGGTGGCTGCAAGCATGCTTGCGAGTTCGCTGCGAGTGTAGGCGCGGCGCACCGAGACCGGGCCATCGTGACGGGAGATGGGACTGGGATCGATGAAGCGATTCAGCTTTGCCAACTGGTAATGCAGTCCGCTGCGCTCGAGATCGTTGATGACCACGGCGACGCGCGCAACGCGCAGGGCTTCCGCCAGATAGCGCGCGACCTGCGGTGGCTCGAGATGGTGCACGAAGAGGCAGCAGGAGATGATGTCCACGCTCGCGTCTGGAAAAGGAAGATCGAGCGCATCGCCCACGACAGTGCGTGGCGGGGACAGCTCTGCCGGCCACGAATGCGGGTCCGGCAGATGATGACGGGTGCGGTCCAGCAACGTGATTTCGGGCATGAGAGTGCCCGCGATGGCCAGCCGGCGGAGCGCCGCCTGAAGAACGTCTGCGTGTCCGCTCGCGACCTCCAGGATGCGCGGCTGAAGGATGCGCGGCTGAGTTTCGCGGGGCACACGCGCGAGCGCCTGCCGGAGCAAGCGGGCATGCAGCCGCACTCCGCCGAAGCGTAGATTGACGAGACTTATGGCGCGCAAGGCGCAGTCGATCTCCTCCGGCGTGCGCCGGTCATCGTCGAGCCACTCGTCTTCAACGACTCTTTCCATAGTCACAAATGCGATACAAGACAGTGACAATCCGATGATGTAACGGATGATGCCTGCACCGCGTCTCACTTTCATTGGGCACGACTGTCGCTGATGTTGACAGAGTAATGGACGTACGAATGGACAGAATGGATGTCGCGGTGTTCGGCGGAGGTCCCGCAGGTCTGGCAGCGGCGCTGGCTCTACGGCAGCGCGGCCTCCGTGTCGCTCTCTATGACGCGCAGCGGCCGCCGATCGACAAAGCATGTGGCGAAGGCTTGATGCCGGAGGCGGTGCGGCTGCTGCGTGAATTCGGTCTGGCGCTGGACGAGCGGGACGGAGCAAGCTTGGTGGGCATCTCCTTCCACAATGCCTATGGCAGCGCATACGCGCGATTCAGCGGTGACCCAGGGCTGGGGGTGCGTCGTACGCATTTGCAGGAACAGATGGCACGGCGGGCGGCGGAGGTGGGTGTCGCGCTGCATTGGGGCGCTGTTGTGCAGGCATGGGGCGGCGGCAGCTTTGCCTCCGCAGGTGTACGGATTGCCGCGGACTTCTTCGTGATTGCGGACGGGCTGCGCTCGTCACTTGCGCCCGCCAGCGGCTTCCGCGAACCCCGCTGCCACAGCACGCGCTACGCGAGCCGTCAGCAATTTCAGCGCCCGCCATGGATCGATCTGGTGGAGGTGCACTGGGGCCGGGAAGAACAGCTCTACATCACACCGCTGGGCCGTGAGGAAATCGGAATCGCGTTGCTGACCAGCCGACCAGGCCGCAGGGTGTGCGATGCGCTTGTCGATTTCCCCGTGGTGGCGCGGCGGATCGCGGGTGCCGCGCCTACTTCGAAGATGCGAGGAGCTGTAACCCAGACGCGCAGCCGGCGCCAGGTGATACGCGGCAACGTCGCGGTGCTGGGTGATGCCTCAGGATCTGTCGATGCATTGACCGGCGAAGGGTTACTGAGTGCCTTCCGGCAGGCGAATGCCCTGGCGGATGCGATCGCTGCGGGCGAGCCGACGCGCTATGCGGCAGCACATCGACGGATGGCAAAGACTTCGCAGTGCATGGCGCGGATTTTGCTGTTGCTCGATCGCCATCCCGGACTGGAGCGGCGGTTTGTCACTCGGATGGCGGAGCGGCCGGAGAACTTTGCTGCGCTGCTGCGCATGCACCTTGCTGCGCAGTCCGGGCTAGAATTTGCATGGAGCGCGGCAACAGCGCTGCTTTTCGGAAAACGCGGCGCAGTGAACAGTAAGATTGCCGAGGCAGCGCCGGGCGGATCGCCATGGATGCCTTATGCAACGAAGGCTCATCGAGAAAGAGGACTATGAAGATTGCCAGTGTTGCACGTGCACTACCCCCATACCGGTTCAGCCAGCAGGAGATCTTCGAAGCACTGGCCGGGCATTGGAAGAAGGAACTGGCGAATCCGGAGCTGCTTTCGCGCTTTCATCACCGGGTCGGCGTGGATACCCGGTATTTCGTTCTCCCGCTTGACGGCTACGACAACCTGACTCGATGGGGCGACGCGAACCGCGTGTGGCTGGAAAAGGCGAAAGAGCTGGGCGAGCAGGCGATCGATCTGGCGCTCAAACGCACTGGCATGGAGCGCAGCCGCATCGACGCGCTGCTGACGGTTTCGGTGACCGGGATCGCAAGTCCCTCGCTCGATGCGCACCTGACGAATCGCATGCAACTGCGGTCGGATATCCGTCGCACACCGATCTTCGGTCTGGGGTGCGTGGCCGGCGCCTCGGGCATCGCGCAGGCGGCCGATTACGTGCGCGCATATCCCGATCGCGTGGCGGTGCTGCTCTCGGTGGAATTGTGCTCGCTGACCTGGCAGCGCAGCGATCTTTCGGTCGCGAACCTGATTGCATCGGGATTGTTCGGCGATGGCGCGGCGGCCGTGGTGGTGACGGGCGACGAGGTGGTCGCAGATGGGCCGGAGATTGTCGATAGTGCGTCGAGTTTCTATCCGAATACGGAAGACGCGATGGGCTGGGATATCTCCGAAGAGGGATTCCGCATTGTGCTGTCCCCGGAGGTCCCGGCGATCATCCGCGCGCATCTGCCATGCGATGTGGATGCGCTGCTGTGCCGCCATGGGTTGGGGCGCGCCGATATTGGCAGTTGGGTGCTGCATACCGGCGGCCCAAAGGTGCTGGACGCGATGGCGGATTCACTCGGCCTCGGCCGCGAGACCTGCGCTGCCTCGTGGGATTCGCTGCGCGAGGTGGGAAATCTCTCCTCCGCATCGGTGCTGCTGGTGCTGGAGGAGATCATGCAGAACCGGAGGCCGCAGCCCGGCACGTGGGGCGTGCTGGCCGCGCTGGGTCCGGGGTTCTGCGCGCAACTCATTCTGCTGCGCTGGTGAGGACTCGCCGTCCGGGCGATGGCGCCCTTCGGCGCATGCGGTGGGTTTCGTGGCTTTATACCGGAAGCCCATTGGGATGGATCGCGGTCTGACGTGCGAGTACCAGCGTGATGTCATCCGGTTGCTCCTGGTCGCCAATCCAGGCGCGCAGCGACTGCATGACCTGCGACGAGATCGCGGCGAGCGCCAGATGGCGATGGCGCTGCACCAGCTCGATGAGGCGCTGCTCACCGAACTCCCCGAACTCGTTTTCTGGTTCCGTGACGCCATCACTGTAGGCGATGAGAATGTCGCCGGGGTCGAGAGTCACGGTCCCCTCATCGTAAGTGAGGTCATCGAGCAGGCCCACCACGGAGCCGCCGCGATCGAGCCGGCGCACGCTGCCGTCGGCGCAGAGCACGAAGGGCGGGAGCTGGCCGCCGTTGGAGTAAACGAGATCGCGCGTCTTGCTGTTGTAGTGAGCGAGGAACAGCGTCG
>DASQRJ010000449.1:0-3890 GCA_035642955.1 Acidobacteriaceae bacterium | reverse complement strand
CGTCAACGAGTCGATCAGCTGGACGCTGGTGCTGAAGGCCGTCAATCATCGCTTCCTCGATCTGCACATGCGCATGCCGGCCGGTTCCGAGGCGCTGGAGATGCAGTTGCGCCGTCATCTGAAGTCCGTCATCCTGCGCGGACATCTTGAAGTGACCCTCACCATCGAGCGTGCGCTGCAGCACCAGGTGGAGATGGACCACGGTCTGGTTGCCGGCTACATCGAGGCCTTCCGCGCCGCCGCAACCGAGCATCACCTGCGCGAAACCCCCAGCCTGCAGACCATCCTGCAGTTGCCGGGTGTCTTTCGCACCAGCGCTCAGGGCGGCAGCGGCAATGGCAGCGCCGAAGTGCGTACCGCGGAGATGGAGCAGATCGAAGCCTCGGTGCTGGCCGCGTTGCCGGATGCCGTCGCCGCCCTGCAGAAGATGCGCGCGCAGGAGGGTGCCGCGATGGCGGCGGACCTCGCGGCGATCGCGGACCGCGTCCTGGCGGCCGTAGATCGCGTGACCGAATTGCATGGGCCTATGCAGGCGGCGCATTTTGAGCGCACCAGCACCCGCATTGCCGCCCTGCTGAGCGGTGCGGCGGATCGCGAACGCCTGCTGCAGGAGGCCGCTGTGCTTGCCGACCGGAGCGACGTGAGCGAAGAGCTGACACGGCTGCGGGCGCACGTTGAGCACTTCCGCCAGATCCTCGCCGGGGGCGGGGAACTGGGCAAGAAGCTCGATTTTCTGCTGCAGGAGATGAACCGGGAGGCCAACACCATGCTCTCGAAGACCGCCGGCATCGCCGGCGCCGGTACGCAGGTGACGGAGATCGGCCTGGGGCTGAAATCGGAGATTGAAAAGGCGCGGGAGCAGGTGCAGAACCTCGAATGACACGGACCCCACCTCCCACGAAAGCCGTAGATGGGCACTGCTTCACCATTGGTGTTCGGCCCGGGCCATGCGAGAATCGAAGACAACCTTCATTGGTGATGAGCAGGGAAAGGAGCCAGAGATGCTGAGCGCATTTGTCGCTCTCGGGACGCTGGTTGGTTTGGCGTTTTCGCTCGCTCTGCTCTTTCTGCCAACGCTGGTCGCGAAATCCCGCAACCACCCCAACACGCTGCCGATCTTCCTGGTCAACCTCTTCCTGGGCTGGACCTTTCTCGGCTGGGTGGTCTCTCTTGTCTGGGCGTGTACGCGGCCGGCTGCGCCGATTTTGTACGTACCGGTGTATCCCACGGTCATCACCCCACCCTATCGTCCGGCGGTTGCGAACTCCGCCGTATCCATCCTTCCCCCGCGGTCGCCGTACCGCGGGGCGCGGTAAACCGGAGCGCGCTTGGCTGGTATTCTCTTCATCATTTCCGCTCCCTCGGGTTCAGGAAAATCTACCCTCGTCAACAAGCTGCGCTCGTACGTCAGCGGCCTGGATTTCTCCATCAGCTACACCACGCGCCCGCCGCGTGGCTCGGAGGCTGAGGGTCGCGAATACCACTACATCGATCGCGCTACCTTCCAGCGCATGCAGCGGGCGAATGAGTTTCTGGAATCGGCCGATGTCTTTGGCAACCTCTATGGGACGGCACGCCACTCGCTTACCGATGCCATAAAGCATGGCAACGATCTGCTGCTCGACATCGATGTGCAGGGTGCCACGCAGGTGCGGCAGCAGATGCCGGAATCGGTCAGCATCTTCGTGATGCCGCCCACGCCGGAGATCCTGGCGGAGCGTCTCCGCAGCCGCAGCCGGGCCGAGGGAAGCATCTCTGAGGAGATCATCCAGCGCCGCCTGAAAAAGGCCCGGGTGGAGATTGAGAACTACGACGAATATGGCTATATTCTCGTCAACGATGTGCTGGACCACGCCGTGGAAGAGCTGGAGGCTATCGTTGCGAGTGAGCGGTTTCACCGGGGTCAGGCGGCTCGCGATGCAGTGGACATGGACCGTCAGCTGGCGATTGCAGATCGTTGCCGCCGCGGCCATGCCATGGAACGCGTCATTCCCGTGTTGACTTCGTTCGGTGTCAGGGAACCGGCACGCAGTCGTTAAACGTAGAAACGAATGAGGAGGGTCAGTATGGACATCAAGCAGGGATTCGACAGCAACTACCGTTACGTTCTGGTGGCCGCTCGCCGTGCTCGCCAGTTGCAGGGCGGTTCTCAACCGTTGGTGGATACCCATTCGGCCAAGGCCTGCCGTGTGGCGCAAGACGAGGTGGATGCGGGCCTGGTGGGCTATCAGGACAAGGCCAAACCGCGGACCGACGATCTGCCGTCCAACACCTTCGCGCGATAAGTTTCAGACGTAGAGCTGCTGCACGCCGCGGGGGTAAAATCGACCCATATGAAGGTCACGGTCGGCGTCTCCGGCGGCGTTGCCGCCTACAAGGCTGCGGAACTGGTACGCGCGCTGCAGGCCAAGGCGCTGAACGTCCACGTCGTGATGACGGAGTCGGCGACGCGCTTCGTGCAGCCGCTCACCTTCGCCGCGCTTACCGGGCACAAGGTGATCACCGGCCTGTGGGGCACGGAGCATGCCGAGCCCAATGTCGATTCGGCCATTGAGCACATCGCCGAAGCACAATCCACCGACATCCTGGTCGTCGCGCCGGCGACGGCTGACCTCTTGGCCCGTTTTGCGCACGGCCTCGCCAACGACTTCCTGACCACGCTCTATCTGGCCACGCCCGCACCCGTGGTGGTCGCGCCGGCGATGAACAGCGAGATGTGGGCTCACCCGGCGACCCAGGCCAATCTGCGGATCCTGACGGAGCGCCAGGTGCGCGTTGTGCCACCGGGCGTGGGCGATCTTGCCTGCGGGATGGTTGGCCCGGGGCGCCTTGCAGAGATAGAGACCATTGTTCAAGCAGTACTTGAGCAATTGGATCGCCGGGTCAGCCCGCCCCGCCGTGACCTTGCTGGCGAGACGATCCTGGCAACAGCGGGCGGCACCCGGGAGGCGATTGATCCGGTGCGCTATCTCGGCAATCGTTCCAGCGGCAAGATGGGCTACGCGCTGGCCGAGGCCGCGGCAGCGCGGGGCGCGCGCGTCATCCTGGTCTCCGGCATCACGCAGCTTGCGCCGCCGCCGGGCGTCGAGTTTGTCCAGGTCACCAGTTCGGAGGAGATGCGCGCCGCCGTCTTGGGCCGGCTCTCCGAGGCGACCATTGTCATCAAGGCGGCTGCCGTCTCCGACTATCGGCCTAAGGCGCCTGCCGCGCAGAAGATCAAGCGCCGCGAGGCCATCCAGCTTGAACTGGAGCCCACCGCGGATATCCTCGCCGAAGTCGCCGCCACTCGGTCCCCGGGAACGCTGGTCGTGGGTTTTGCCGCCGAAACCGAGGACCACATGCAGCATGGCCGGGACAAGCTGCTGCGCAAGGGTGCCGACGCTCTGGTGCTGAACGATGTGGCGCGGCCCGGCATCGGCTTCGACTCCGATCGCAACGCGGCGACATTTCTTACCCGGCACACTTCGATCGAGCTGCCGGAGATGTCCAAGCGCGATCTGGCGGATCGCATTCTCGACGAGGTTCGCGCGCTGCGCCGCCCGGCATCGATTCTGGATGAGACTGCAGCCGTCACCGCTGCGCCGCGACAGCAGAGATGACGGACGCGCTCCAGAAATCCGCAGCCCAGGAACTCGCTGCCCGTCTCGAGTTTTACCGGGAACTGGGCATCTACGACTTTTACCGGCGAGCCTCCCTGGACTCCACAAGGACCGCTGCGGTCATTGCAGATGCGGAAGAAGTTGAAGCGCCGCAGGTCGCTGCGACGGCTCCCGCAGAGCTCTCCCATCCGGTTTCCGTCTCAGCGCCGCCGGCCGCCATTCCCGCATCTGTCATTCCTGTATCTGAGGAGAGCACCATTCTACGCCGCACACTGGTCAGCAATCAGCCCG
>DASQRJ010000448.1:0-6710 GCA_035642955.1 Acidobacteriaceae bacterium | reverse complement strand
AGCGGAGGCCCTCCGGGGGCACGAGGCCGGGGGCGAGCTCGCCGGCATGCAGGGTGACGGGCACATGCGGATAGAACTGGCGCAATGCCGCAATCATCTGCATGTGCAGCGTGTAGTCCGCCATCGAATAATGAGCGTCCTCGGGCTGGACGAGGTTGAGGCCGATGTAATGCGGATGCGGAGAAGCCAAATCAGCGGCGGCTACCTCGAAGCCGAGCACGATCTGGGCGAAGACGGCCGCCGGCGGCATGTTGCGCAGCACCTGATAGAGATAGCGCACCTCGACACTGCAGGCGGGCGCGGGCTGTGCCGTGCCGCAATGCTCCTGCTGGCTGCGCGTCTGCTCGAAGCGATCCATCTGCTGGCGAATGGCGAGAGCCTGCCGGCTGAGACCGCCATCCAGGAGCTGCTGACGCCAGGCGGCGTAGCCGGTGCCGGGCGGGACCGGCTTCGACTGCGCGATGACGGCGAAGGCCGCCCCGGGAGTATTCATCAGCTCCAGATATTGCTCATTCTGCGCCGCCGCCCGCGCGGCGACTTCGTCCACCCATTCCGGCGTGTGGCTCTCGGAGAGGCCCTGGAAGCGATCGAAGCTGTCGAAGAAATGATCGTGGCCGCTGTTGCCGGCGGAGGGCACGAAGGCGCGCATGGAGAAGGCGTCGACCAGCCGGTCGTAGAGCGTCTGGTTTTGCGGCAGAGTGGATGCGGCGACGGTGACGGCAGGACAGGGCTCGACCGCGAGCGCGGTGGCGTTGTGGGCGAAGCCGAGCGTGCGCGGATCGATGCAGACGTGGTCGGTCTCGGCATCGTGCAGCCAGGTCTCCGCGTACACGGCGCCGGCGAGATGATTGTGCAGATCGCCACCCTTGGGCATGCCCTCGAGAAAGGCGTGAAGCGCGAGTGGACCGGCGGCACGCGCCTGCTCCATGCTGGCCGCGGTCTCCTGCTCCGCTGTATGTACCTGCGCATGCACAGGAAGAAACGGCAGCAAGGCGATAATCAGCAGAGTAAGCTGCGTGAGGCAGGAACGGGGACGACCTTGCATGCGTGACATGGCTCGAAACGGAGATTGGTTGATGCGTCGAATGGCTTCCAGTGTAGGACATACCTTGCTCGTCTTCATCGCAATGTGCGTACCGGGGCAGGCACAGAACTGGCTTGCGCCGATGGAAAACTTTGCGCCGGCGGGCAGTGAACTGCGCCTGCAACAACACGTTGAGCCGGAAAAGCCGTTTACGGTGGCGGGCGAGTGCGGGGCCTTTGTGGGCCAGCAGGACGGTCAGTTTGAAGCGTGGCTGTTTCCGGTGAAGATACTCAGCCACATGCGGATTGAAGCACGGATGGAGGGCTACGACGTGCCCATCGATGTGACCCGGCATGCGGCAGAGATCGATGTGGAGCCCGACCATACGACGATTACGTACTCCCACGTTGCCTTTACCTTGCGCGCGACCTTCTTCGCGACGCAATGCGGGCCGCAGGATCCGGCAAAGCCGAGCACCGGCGCGATGGTGGTCTTCAGCCTGGACAGTATCCGGCCCACCACGCTCACCTTCAATTTCACGCCCGAGGTGAAGCCGATGTGGCCCGCGCCGCAGTTTGGACAAGCGGACCCGGAGTGGATACCGCTGAACCCGCATGCGCCCGATGGACTGACCGCGCCGGGGTGGTACATGGTGCACACCGACTGGCCGGAGTTGTCCGCCGCGATTGCCATGCCGGGTACGCTTCCCGGCATTCTGGCGCCCTACCAGGAGCGGCCGAAGTTCTATCCAACGCAGTTGATCCTGCACTATGACCCGAAGACCGACCGGGGCAAGGCGTATCCACTGCTGATGGCGGTGGGACGCACGCGCGAGGCTGCCACTCCGGCAAGCCTGGAAGCCGCGCTCCGTCAGGAAAATACGCACGCATTGGAGGTCTACCAACAAACTGCCGACTACTACGCGCATTTCTTCGACACGCGCATGACGGTGGAGACGCCGGATGCGGCGTTCAACGACGACTTCCGCTGGGCAGAGATTTCGATCGACCAGTTGCGGGTGCGCCACGGCAACGAAACCGGGCTGGTGGCCGGCTTTTACTCCTCCGGGGATTCGGCACGGCCGGGCTTTGGGTGGTTCTTCGGGCGCGACTCGCTCTACACCACTTACGCGATCAACAACTACGGCGACTTCGCGCTGACGCGGGCGGAGCTCGAGTTCCTGATCGCGCGGCAGCGCGCCGACGGCAAGCTGCCGCACGAGTACTCGCAGACCGCGGAGACGGTCGATTGGGCATCGACGCCCTACGAGTATGCGGCAGCCGACTCGACACCGCTCTTCCTGATGGCCATGGAGGATTACGTGAATGCGAGCGGCGACCGGGCGTTTCTTGAAAAGAACTGGCCAGCGGTGCAGAAGGCGTGGGAGTTTGAGCGCACGCACGACACGGATGGAGATGGCATCTACGACAACTCGCAGGGCACGGGTTGGGTAGAGAGCTGGATTCCCAAGATGCCGCATCAGGAGATCTATCTGGCACTGCTGGATGAGCAGGCGAGCGGCGCGATGGCGCGGATGAGCAAGCGCATGCAGAAGCCGGATGTCGCAACTCAGGCCGAAGAGCGCGCGACGACGATCGCGGCAAAGATTCCCCAGGAGTACACACAGACAAAGGGCGTGTACGCCTTCAGTTACAACGGGAGCGAAGGCGTGGACACGACCGCCACGATCTATCCCGCTGTCGCATGGTGGGACGGGCACGCGGAGTTGCCGCAGTCCGATGAGATGTTCGCTCGCTGGGCGTCCGGTGAGTTCTCGACCGACTGGGGCACACGGGATGTGGGCAATCACGAGGCGATCTATGACCCGATCAGCTACCACCAAGGGTCTGTGTGGCCGCTGTTTACGGGCTGGACGGCGATTGCCGAATATCGCACGGGACGGACGCTGAGCGGCTACGCGCACCTGATGCAGACCGCGAACCTGACCACGGCGCAGGATCTGGGCGCGGTGACAGAGCTGCTGAGCGGTGACTTCTTCACGCCATTCGGGCGCAGCACATCGCATCAGCTTTGGTCGTCGGCAATGGTGGTGATCCCGGCGGTGCGCGGGCTGTTCGGGGTGTCGCTCGACGCTGCGACGGAGACCATCACGGTCGATCCGCACCTGCCTGCGCAGTGGGAGCATGCCACGCTGCACAACCTGCGCGTGGGCACCGCTGTGGTCGATCTACGCTACCAACGCACCGCTGCGGGCTGGGAGGTGAAGGTGAAGGGAGTGGAGGGAAAATCTGTCACCCTGAAGACCACCGTAGCCGGTGCGAAGGTGCTGGCTGGCGGCGCGCTCGAGATCCCTACGCCAGAGGTGGAAGTGGGGATGGACTACGGAGCCGACGCCGCGCTGCCGCCGCCGGGCGCCCGGACGGCGATGCTGAAGGTGCTGCAGCAGGAGGCAGCACCGCATTCGTTGACGCTGCTTCTGGAGGCCCAGGGCGACAGCACGCAAACGCTCTTTCTGCGACAGCGGGAACGGCATACGCGCCTAACCGTCGAAGGCGGAACTATCACTGCGGAGGGCAAAGTTGAAGTGCATTTTCCTGCCGGCGAAGGCTACCAACGTCAGCAGGTGACGCTGCGCTGGTAAGCCGGGGGAACGACCCTCGGGCAGGCCGGAGACGCGGATTCGGATGCTATACTGGCGCAGTTGTTTCGCTCGCCGATTCGCCCCGATACGAGCCTGGCTCCGTCCCCGGAGCCGGTGTGGAAGGTGAAGTGGCATCCCGACCGGAAGCGTGAACAGCACACCCAGCGCGCGCACTGTGCGAGAGTTGGCCAGATAGCTCAGTGGTAGAGCGCGGCCCTGAAAAGGCCGGCGTCGGCGGTTCGATCCCGTCTCTGGCCACCATTTAGAATCAATAACTTAGCTAAACTCTTCTGCTTCTCCTCTCAGGGCAAGATTTACTGATTCTAAGATACTTAGGTCGATAAGCAGTTGTTCCCGTATCGTTCCCGCGCACATCAGGTACCTGTTTAACCGCAGATCTAAATCATTCGCAATGAATTAGATACGTCTTCGCCTAATCTCCGACGCCAGCCTGCTCGTGCATCATCAGGAAACGCACCAGCGGAGACGGTGTAAGTGGTCTTCACGATCGATCAGGTGGAGTGCGCCTCATTGCCGGTGCGCCGATTTCGGCGACTCCTTCGCTTGCTGTTGCCGCTCCAAGACAGTTCGCTTTCCTCAAATTGCACGATCGTAATGTTAGGCATTGAAAGTGCCCGCAATGTCGATCAGGATCTTTCCGCCTTTGAGCAGATGAGTGATGGCTTCCTTGATTTTCGGCATCGGATAAACCGCGGCGACCGGGACGCGCAGCGCACCGGAGGCAACGAGAGGAGCGGCTTCGATCTGCGCTGGCAGGACCTTCGACACATGATCAAAATCGCCCACGAAGAAGCCTTTGACTGTCAGGTGTTTGCCTATGAGCAAAAGGGCGTTGACCGCCATCGGCCGTCCGGTCGCGGCTGAGTAGGAGACGAGCACGCCATGGTCTGACAGCAATTGAACGAGCGTTGCCGTCGCATCACCGCCTACTGAATCAACCGCCAACCGAACCGACCCTTTGCCGATAATGCGCACCGCCTCCTCGATTGTTGCCGGTTCGTCCATGAGCACCACGTCTGCTCCTGCAGCCTTGAGTTCGTCGATCAGTTCGGGCCGCCGCACGAGGCTGATCGTTCGAATGCCGCGCAGCTTCGCAATGGCGCTCAAAGACCGACCAACGCCGGAATTCCCGGCATTTTGAGCGACCCAATCGCCGGGCTTGAGGTCCGCATATTCGCTGAGGATCAGCGCCGCTGTGGGTGGGTTGCTGCCGAGCTGCGCGAGTTGCAGCCGATCACCGTCGGGTAGTGGGAACAGCGCTTGCGCCGGCGCGATCAGATGCTCCCTCCAGGTCAGGCTGAGAGTGGGCGTCAGGACGTGGTCGCCGACCTTAACGCTGGTAACACCGGGACCAACCGCCGCAACCCGACCGAAGCCCTCGTTTCCAACGACAGTTGGTGCTGGCGGGCCCCCGAAGAAGCCGCGCATGAAGAGGAGGTCATGCAAATTTAAGGGTGCTAGTTCGACATCGATTAAGACCTCACCCGTTCCCGGCGCACCCGGCTCCGGGATATCAACCAGTTCCAAGACATTGAGTGGGTCGCCATAGGCTGAGATTTGAAGTGCATGCATGATTGGGTCTCTCCTTTTTCATACAGATCATGACCTGCGCCGTTGGGCCGCAAGCCGGAAATTGTTAAGGCCGATCGAGGCCAACAGCAGGTCGCGAAGGGGTCACCGGCCTTCGCCAACGAGGCTATCCGCGCTTTGCTGCGGCGTGATCCGCACGGATCTGTGAAGCAGATACACCACGAAGAATTGGAGGAGGGCGATAAAGAGCGGCCCAGCGCATTTTCCAAGATCATGCTCAAACAGACCGATTCCGGCATCCAGCAATTGCATGGTGCCTGCGAGCGCGCCCAGGATCAGCAACGCATGCGCCGCCCGCTTGTAGATCGCCCCAAATGCGAACAACGCTAGAGGAATTGTGCGCGCCGCCGCATACATCGCCAATAGCAACGACGCCTGCGTTGGAACGGATTCGGCAGGAACCAAATATTGCGGACGGATGATCGCCGCGATGGAAAAGCCGCTCGCGACCAGGACATTGATTGCCGTGACCAGCGAAGCCAGCCGAATCGCCTTTATTGTTGTCATCGATTCCTCTCTGAGTAAGCTTGTCCGAGCGCAGTTGGGTTGATTTGACAACGTGTATTCGCTAATTGCAGAGCGGGATACGGGAATTATTGTTCAGAAGGGAAACCGGTCGCCAAACATGGGGAGGCCGCTGACCGATTCGGCCTCGGTCGCTTCATCTTGCAAAACGTCCCAATGCTCTTTGAGAAGACCGTCTTCGAACCGGATAACGTCGGCGGCGATCCAGGCAGCGGGCCTTCCCATCCCGGTGAAGCGGCCATGCGCTATGACGTAGTCTCCTTCTGCGATGATGAGCTGGTTCTCGTAGTGCAACGTCTCCGGAGCTGAACGGACGAGATTGAAAAGACCTTCGCGACCCGGTGCTATGTGTGCGCTGTGCTGGATGTAGTTCGGTGACCAGAAGCGTTCCGCCGCGGCATAGTCACGCTTGTTGAACAGTGTCTCGAATGCTTCGAGCACTATTGCCTTATTCCGCTCTGGGGACGAGTTGCTCATTGCCTCTCCTGTGCTTCTGACGCGTTGATCCGCGCTTTCACTGGAGTAGAGTACGACCATAATCCAGAAGTTTCAAAGTATTCTCACAAAAAACCTCTTCGAACAGCTTCGCCGTGCTTTATCTACCCACCACTGGGCGGACACCTTTCATTGATGCAAAGGGCTTCCTGCACCAAGCGAGGGGCGGTTTGCATCCAACCAATTAGGAGTACGCTGATACTCTATGAGCTCTTTCTGCCTGGAGCGATCCATGCGGACTCGGAAAGAAATGGTGATGGCAGATGGGTTATTCGAAGAGTGACAAGGCGGAGACGCACGCTCGGATCGTGAGTGTTGCCGCCAGGAGGTTTCGCGAGCTCGGTCTCGAAGGCATCGGCGTTGCCGATGTGATGAAGGAGGCTGGTGTCACTGTGGGCGGGTTTTACAAGCACTTCGAGTCGCGCGATGAACTCGTGGTTGAGGCGCTGGCCG
>DASQRJ010000447.1:0-4391 GCA_035642955.1 Acidobacteriaceae bacterium | reverse complement strand
CATCGCCTCGGCAACTGCCGCTTCGGGCTTTGCCGCCTCACCGTCTGCCGCGTCATAGATCCGCTGGTAGACCGGCGGTTCGTTCCAGGATATGGGGTAGACGGCGGCCGCCGTGACCGTCGAAGCGCTTCCGGCGCCGGCCATCTGCTGCAGCACGCCCACCATGGCTGGGGCGAGGGCGGCAAGCCTGAAGTTGGGAAACCAGAGACTTAGATAAAGTTGATCTGCCACTTAAAGATTGTAGTCTGATGAAGCGAGCGGCCAAGAGGGGCCACAGCGAAAGCATTTCCTCCTGTCGGTACGTACCGGAGCCGGGATGCTGACGCGGCTTTTCAGTCAAGAAAAGTCGCTCCTCACAGTCACTGTACGGGCAAGTGCAACAGGAGAGATGCGGGGAGATGCGGATCACCATCGAGAAGTTGCGCACCTGGATCCTGTTGCTGGCCGGAGTGCTGATCGCCGTCATCCTCGGTTTCTTTGCCCTCACGCGCTATAAGCTCAGCCACTTCGGCCGCGACCTCCCGGCAAAGCTTGGGGTCAACATCCAGCAGGATGCCAACGGCTTCACCTTCTCGAAGTCACAGGGCGGCCATACCCTGTTCACGCTACACGCTTCCAAGCTGATCCAGTACAAGGGCAACGGCCGTGCGACGCTGCACAACGTCAGCATCACACTCTACGGCAAGGACGGCACCCGCAACGACCACGTCTACGGCAATCACTTTGAATACGACTCGGCTGCGGGCATCGCGCGCGCACAGGGTCCGGTTCACCTGGATGTGCAGGCTCCGGCCGGCACGCGGGGTACCGTGCCGCAGAACCGTATCGTGCATGCGGAGACGAGTGGCGTGGTCTTCAATCAGAAAACCGGTGTCTCCAACACCGATGCGCCGGTGACCTTCTCCGTGGCCGATGCGAAGGGCACGGCGGTCGGGGCCTCCTACGACGCGAACGAGGGAGTGCTGATCCTGCAAAAGGATGTTCACTTCACGGCGCAGTTGACGAAGGGTCCGCTGGTGCTGGCCGCAGACCACGCCGAGTTCAACCAGGGCACGCTTCAGCTTGCGCTCCTGAAAGACGATGTGCGGTATGCCGGGGAGCACACCACTTCCGAGGAGGCGCTGATCCATTTCCGCAAGGACGGCACGGCGGAGAAGGTGGATGCCAACGGCCACGTGAACATGCAGGACGACGAAGGACGTCAACTGCATGCTTCGGCGGTGGAAGTGCTGATGGATGCACGCGGCAATACCCAGCAGGCAACGCTGGATGGCGGATTGCTTTTTTCCGCGAACGAGGGTCCGCACTCCATTCACGGCGATGCGAATTCGGGCATTCTGCAACTCGGTCCGGATGGAGAGCTCAAGCGGGTGGAGATGCATAACGCAGTCACGGTGGTGGATCAGGAGATCGGGCCGCCAAGTGACCCCCACGGCTCCATCACGCGCGAGGTCAAGGGTTCAACCGTCGTCATCGATTTCGTGCCTTCGACACAAGGACATGCCGAGGCGCAGAAGTTGATGGCGTCCGGCAATGCGGTGCTGACGGAACACACCATCTACTCCGATTCGCCGCCGCAGAACACGGTGATGAAGGGAGATAGTATCCGGGCCACTCTCCGCGAGGGGCGCGCGCTGGACACGTTGCAGGCACAGGGAAATACCTTTCTGACGAATACCAATCCCAGCGGGGTGAGCCAGACCAGCACCGGCGACACGCTGGACATCGCCTTTGCACAGGAGCCGGAGAAGCAGCCCAAGCGCAAACCGGACGAGGTGCCGCCCAGCCTGGTCGAGAAGGCCGTGCAGCGCGGGCACGTGACGATTGTGCAGATCAAGCCTCCGCCCAACGGCAAGGGGAATGTCTCGCGCAGTGAGGCAACGGCGGATGTTGCCACTCTCGATGGGCCGCGCCAGATCATTCATCTGGAAGGTTCGCCGCGCCTGAACGACGACGATGCCGAGTTGACGGCGCAGACCGTCGATTTCTATCGCCTCAGCGGCGCCGTCACCGCGGATCACAACGTGAAGGTATCCCTGCATCAGGGATCGAGCGCGCAGGCGCCCGTACACGCGGTGGCCGAGAAGGTCTTTTTCGATCACGACCGGGATGAAGCCATACTCTACGGCGGCGATCAGGATGCGCGGCTGTGGCAGGCGGCAAACTCCGTGGCGGCGTCCACCATCATCCTGGACCGTGAGGAACAGATGCTGATCGCTCCGGAAAAGGACGGAGAAGGCCGCGTACACTGCGTCTTTGCCGATCCGGGCTCCAAGGCGACTGGCAACGAGGCCGTGATCCGGGTGAATGCGAACTCGCTGCAGTACTCCGGCGCCCAGCGCCTGGCGACCTTCCAGGGCAACGTGGTGGCGGAGCAGGCCAGCGGCCGGGTGCGTGCCGACAAGGCCGACCTGTACCTGACCAAGATCGCGGTTGGGAGTGACGCGACCAGCCGCGTTCCGAATCCGCGCGGTTCGCTCGACCACATGGTCGCCGAAGGCCGGGTCCAGGTGGACGAGGGAACGCGCAAGGGCGACGGACAACGCCTGCTCTATACCGCGTCGGACGGCAAGTCGATCCTCTACGGCCGTATCGGCCAGCCTGCGCACATGTCGGACCCGGAACATGGAACGGTATCAGGCGGAGCTTTGATTTTCACCAATCGCGGTGATAGCGTCGAAGTGGATGGCGGGAACGCCCGCGCCGTTACGGACACCCAGGTTCCCAAGTAGCGGTACGAGGTCGACGGCTGACGAGGGACGTTGCAGAAACTCCATACCGACGAGATCGCCAAATCCTACAAGGGCCGCCAGGTCGTTCGCGGCGTCAACCTTGAGATCACCCAGGGTGAGGTGGTCGGGCTGCTTGGCCCCAACGGCGCCGGCAAGACCACCAGCTTCTACATCATCGTCGGACTCATTGCCCCGGATGCAGGACGGGTTCTGGTCGATGACGAGGATATCTCGCGGGTCCCGATGTACCTGCGCGCGCGCCGCTTCGGCATCAGCTACCTGCCGCAGGAGCCTTCGGTCTTTCGCAAGCTCACGGTCGAGGAGAATATCCTGGCGGTGCTGGAGGCGCAGGCCATTTCCTGGGAGATGCGCCGCGCACGGGCGGAAAAGCTGATCGACCAGCTCAACCTCGGCCATATCCGCAAGACCCGCGGTTATGCCCTCTCCGGGGGCGAGCGGCGGCGCGTGGAGATCGCCCGCTGCCTCTGCATCCAGCCCTCCTTCATCCTCCTGGACGAACCCTTTTCCGGAATCGATCCCATCGCGGTGCTCGATCTCCAGGAGATCATCTTCGACCTCAAGGCGAGCGGCATCGGTGTCCTGATTACGGATCACAACGTCCGCGAGACGCTCTCGGTGACCGACCGGGCGTACATCATCAACGATGGCAAGATCTTTCGGGACGGCACACCGGATGCCCTGGGACGGGATCCCGAGGTGCGCCGGGTCTATCTGGGCGAAGGATTCTCACTGAATTAGAGCATTTTTCCTGTAGGTGTAGAGGAACAAGCGAAGGTCCTTGTGGCTTTTCCGTAAAGAAAAGCCACGCCGAGCTCCACTCGCCAGCCCCACAGCATCAGGAAAAATGCTCTAGCCGGTAAGCTCCTGCCGCCATTGGGTCATTACTCGCGATGCCGGGGACGAAAAGGAATTGGTGCATACGGTTCCTCCCGCCCTGTAAGCTATGGGCAAATAACGCGCCTTCATTGTGGCTGTATACGGGAGTTTTTCCGTCAAGAGAAGCCGGACTTCGCGAAACTTGGCGGCGACCTGCTAACAGTGGAACGCCTTAACGCTATGCAAAGGTGGCAATGGCACTTCTTCAACCCAAGCTGAGCCTCAAAGTGGCTCAACGCCAGATTCTGACCCCGGGCCTGATGCAGATGGTTAGCGTCCTGGCGCTGAATAAGCTTGAGCTGAAAGAGATGATCCAGTCCGAGATGGCGGAAAACCCGGTCCTCGATGAGATCGAGGAGAGCGTTCCGCTGCTCGACGACGTGGAGGGACGCCAGGCGGAGCGGGATCGGCCGGTGGAAGAAGTGGCTGCCGCTGTCGAAACTCCAAAAGAGGAAAAAGATCCCTTCGCGGAGATCGACTTCGGCTCTTATTTCCAGGACTACCTCGATCCCGGCTTCCGGACACCGAACAGCTTCGAACTGAGCGAGAAGCCCTCCTTTGAGAACTTTCTCTCGCAGCCGGATACCCTTACCGACCACCTCACCTGGCAGCTCGGTTCGCTCAGCATTGCGCCCGCTCTTCGCGAGGCTGCGGACTATATTGTTGGCAATCTGAACGAAGACGGCTACCTGCTCTCAACCGAGGAAGAGCTCCTTGCGGGTTTCGTTCACGAGATAGATGGCGCCGAAAGCCACGAGACGG
>DASQRJ010000446.1:0-4705 GCA_035642955.1 Acidobacteriaceae bacterium | reverse complement strand
CAGGGTCGATGTGTGTGGCGCGGATGGCGGGAAGCAGGCTGGCGAGGCCGCCGGTGAGGAGCAGGATGGCGGCTGCGCCCAGAGCGATGCCGATGTTGAATCCAGCGACGCCGAAGAGGAGTCCGCTGACGGCGCGCGCAGCCAGAAGAGCAAGCGCGATGCCTGTGAGCGTACCAAGCAGAACGGGCGTGATGCCATCTTCCAGGATGAGGCGATAGATCTGCGCGGGTTGCGCTCCGAGCGCGATGCGGATGCCAAGCTCGCGGGTGCGCTGCATTGCGGAGTAGGCGACCACGCCGTAGATGCCAAGCGCGGCGAGGACGAGCGCACAGGCGGCGAACGCCAGCAGCAGATGGAGCTGGAAGTTGCGGGGGGCGAGTGAGTCGTCGACCACGGCGTCCATGGTGCGGACTTCGGGAACAACGGCCTGGCTATCGACGCTCCATATGGCTTTGCGGACGGCGTCAGAGATTGCGGCGGGATCGTTCGCGGTGCGGATCACGAAGCTTCCGCTCTCGTTGGAGCGATAGGTGAGCGGCACGTAGACCATGGCGGATGGCTGCTCGCTAAGATCGACGGCGCGGACGTCGCCGACAACGCCGATGACCTGAAAGGGCGGCTCGTCGGGATCGCCGCGATGGAAGAATTGGCCGATCGGGCTCTGCCCGTGCCATGCGGTTTCGACGGCGCGTTGGGAGACAATGGCGACGCGCTTGCCGAGGTCATCGTCGGCGAAGAAACGGCCGGCGAGGAGCGGAATGCGCATGGTTTCGAAGAAGCCGGCGCTGGTCCAGCGATATTTCGAATAGGGACGGGACCAGAGAGGGCGGGTGTCGCCGGGTACGGAGATCATGTCGCCCCAGCGGTCGCCGTCCAGCGGCAGGACGCTGATGACGCCAGCGGAGCGGACGCCGGGCAGTTGGCGCAGATGCTCGAGCGAGCGCTGGTAGAAGGCTTCGCGCGCGGCGGGCGTGTTGTATTGCTTGTCCGGCAAAACGACGTCGGCGCTGACGACGTGCTCAGTGGCAAAGCCGCGATCCACGCGGAGCAGGCGGTAAAGGCTCAGCAGGAACACGCCCGCAAGGACAACGAGGGTGACGCTGGCGGCGACTTCTGCAACGACGAGCGAGCGGCGCAACCGCTTGCCGCCGGCGGACTCCGAGGCGGTGCGACTCTCCGAGCGCAGCGCCTGCTGCGGATGATGCCGTACGAAACGGAGGGCGGGCAGCAGGCCGCAGAGGAGCGCCGAGACGAAGGCCGCAGCGACGGCGAAGAGTACCAGCGACGCGTCCATGCGCAGCGGGTGCAGCAGCGGTAGCGCGCTGGGTAGGGCGTGGGCGAGGTAGGGCAGAGCAAGCCCCGCCCCGGCGAGACCGAGCGCACATCCGGCGGCGCAGAGCAAGAGCGGTTCTGCGACAGCGCTACGCACGAGTTGAGCGGCGCTTGCTCCCATGGCGGAACGGACAGCCGCTTCGTGCTCGCGGGCGGCGGCGCGGGCGAGCAGCAGGTTGGTGATGTTGACGCAGCCGATGAGCAGCACCGTGCCGATAGCAGCGAAGAGCATCAGAAGCGCGCTGCGGCTGCCGGCGGTGAGGTACGGCTGCAGGCCGATGACAGTAGCGCTGAGAGCTACATGGTCCGGCGTCTGGCGGGCAATGGCCTGCTGCATCGTGTTCATCTCTGCCGCGGCCTGCGCAATAGAGACGTCAGGCCTGAGGCGTCCTATCCCAAAGTAGTTATGGTCGCCTTCGATCTCGGCCAGCTGGTCCGCTCTCCAGCCGAAGGGGACAAACGCCTCCACGGCGCCTCCGCCAGTGCCGTGCATTGTGTTCATGAGTCCCGGCGCGGGCAGCACGAAGCTCGCGGGTAGGACGCCTATGACTGTATAGGGACGGCCATCGAGTGGAATGGCGCGACCGATGACTCCTGGGTCGGCAGCGAAACGGCGCCGCCAGAGACCTTCCGTGAGGATGACGACGTTATGGCCGGGCTGCTCTTCCAAGGGCAGAAGCGTGCGTCCGAGGATGGGCTGCACGCCGAGCAGGGAGAAGAAATTCGCGGTGTGCTGCGCGATGCCGATATTTTCGGGCCGGCCGCCACCGCCGAGCGGCATGGAGCCGAAGCCGAGCGCCGCGAAGCCCTGGAAGGAGTTCGCGTGTTGCCGCCAGTAGAGGAGATGGTTGGCGTTGACGGGCAGGTCCATGTCACCGGACTGGCCGGACTGGACATTTTCGCGCACAACGACAAGCTGTTGCGGCCGTGCGTAGTCCGGCGGGCGGAGCAGCACGTTGCGCACGATGGAGAAGATGACGACATTGGCGCCGATGCAGAGGGCGAGGGTAAAAAGAGCGGCCGCGCTGAAAGCCGGGCTCCGGCGCAACTGACGAAGTGTAAAGCGCAGTTCGCTGAGAAGTCCGTGCATGGAGAGTTTCTCCTATTGCCAGCGGCATTGCTGCCGTGGCGTACACCGTCAGGAGACACGCTCGCGCGGCCGCTTTCTCCTTAGGAATAATGAAAGCAAGTGCACGTAGGTTGCCGAAGGTCGCCAGACGGCTGAGCGCGAATTTTCAAGAACTTCCGCGCGGGAGTCGGTCTGCGAGCTGCGTTTGCGCTGTCCGCTTGTGCGCGACCGTGACCGAATCCGGACACTCAGGGCTTCCGGCGGCCGGATTTGCAGACGGGCGAGGGAGTCGCGGACACGAGATGCGATCGTCATGCTTCAGAAAGAACAGGAAGGCCACCCCTTGCTTGCGGAGTGGCCTTCCTGGCTGTGCTTCTACAGGTTCCTCGTCGTTATTGCAGCTTAATTGATGGACAGGGTCGAATCGCTGTACATGCTGGCGGAGACTTCTAC
This sequence comes from Acidobacteriaceae bacterium, assembly GCA_035642955.1. Classification (GTDB taxonomy): domain Bacteria; phylum Acidobacteriota; class Terriglobia; order Terriglobales; family Acidobacteriaceae; genus KBS-83. Next base: position 1,851 of record DASQRJ010000446.1, on the reverse strand, counting down.
GATCAAGTCGCCGACCTTGAGGTGTTGCGTTGCCGTGTTGGTGGTGACGCGTGTTCCAACCGGCAGCTTGACGGGCATGACTTCACCCGCCTTCAGTGTCATCACCTGATCGCCGACCTTCAGCTCAAGCGGAGCCTCGGTTCCGTTGCGAAGGCTGAATTTGATCTTCTTTTCCGCTTTGAAAAACATCGCATGCACGGGTGAATGCATGCTTCCGGCCGCGGCATAGGTTGCGGGAACCGCAGCGAAGAAAATGGCGGCAAGCAAGGTGGCGAAAGCAAAACGGATTTTCATAAATGTCTCTCCTGGGTAGTCGTCGAACCGGGACGGGCCGGCGGAATAACGTAACCGCCGCCGTTGCCGGTACAGTTCTACATGTTCATACGGCTTTTGACATGCACATGTTCCAACCTCTGTCGCCTGTTCCAACCAACTTGCATAGGGTGTGGGACCAGACGACACAATCAAGGGACTGACTACGATGAACCTGGCGCCGGCGAAAACTTATGTGCACTCCCGCCAGCTGCGTTCATGTTCGTAGCCACGTTCTCCTTACCTCGATCTATCGCACGTCTGCTGCCGAATGCACGAGGCGTAGCGTCACGCCGCGTTTTCAACGAGTTGCGCGTGATATGAGGAGACCAGCGTGAGACGGCAGTGTCCGTTCCTGTGCAGAGCTGCCCGGAATCGGACACTTCCGGAGCGGTTTGCATCTCTGCGCGCATTGCTCACGGCGATAGAGGCACAAAAGGCCACCCTTTGCAAGGTGGCCTTTTGAAATGTGCGTGAATTTGTTACTTAATAGCGGTAATGCTCGGACTTGTAGGGGCCTTCGACAGGTACGCCGAGATAATCGGCCTGCTTCCTGGAAAGGGTGGTGAGCTTGACGCCGATTTTTTCCAGGTGCAGGCGGGCGACCTCCTCGTCCAGCGCCTTCGACAGCGTGTAGACGCCAACTTTGTAGGTGTCCTTGTTCTTCCAGAGATCCATCTGCGCGAGCGTCTGGTTGGAAAAGCTGTTGGACATCACGAAGCTGGGGTGGCCGGTGGCGCAACCGAGGTTGACGAGGCGGCCTTCCGCGAGGATGAAGATCGCGTTGCCGCTGGCGAAGGTGTACTTGTCCACCTGCGGCTTGATGTTGAGCTTGGCCGCGCTCTTGGAGGCGTTGAGCTTGTCCATCTGGATCTCATTGTCGAAGTGGCCGATATTGCAGACGATCGCCTGATCCTTCATCCGCTTCATGTGGTCGAAGGTGATGATGTCCACGTTGCCGGTGCAGGTGACGTAGATGTCGCCGCGGCCGAGCGTGTCCTCGATGGTGGTGACCTCGAAGCCCTCCACCGCCGCCTGCAGGGCATTGATGGGATCGATCTCGGTGACGATGACGCGCGCGCCCATGCCGCGCAACGAGTGCGCGGAGCCCTTGCCCACGTCGCCGTAGCCGCAGATGACCGCGACCTTGCCGGCCACCATCACATCGGTGGCGCGCTTGATGCCGTCGGCGAGCGACTCGCGGCAGCCGTAGAGGTTATCGAACTTCGATTTCGTCACTGAGTCGTTGACGTTAATGGCGGGCACCAGCAGCTTGCCCTGCTCCATCATCTTGTAGAGGCGATGCACGCCGGTGGTGGTCTCCTCGGAGACGCCACGCCATTCCTTGGCGACGTTGGTCCAGCGCTTGGGGTCCTGCTTGAAGGTTTCGTTGAGCAAGGTCTTGATGACCTGCTCTTCTTCGCTCTCGGCGGGGGCATCGACCCAGGAGCGATCGCCCTTCTCGAGCTCGACGCCTTTGTGGATGAGCAGCGTCGCGTCGCCACCGTCATCGACGATGAGCTGCGGGCCAAGGCCGCC
>DASQRJ010000445.1:0-2107 GCA_035642955.1 Acidobacteriaceae bacterium | reverse complement strand
CACGCCTTTTCTGGCGCCACTCGAGCGTGGTCCATTTGCCAAAGCCGGGGCGGACCGTCAGACTAGGACGTTGATCCATGGAAGGATTTGACGGGAGAGGACTAAGCACGCGATGACGAGCAAGAAGGACAGCGGCCAAGCTGCCGCTGCGGCACAGACGATTGCGCCCGCGAAGGGCAAGCTGGGAGTGATGACCGTGGGGATGGGGGCGGTAGCCACTACGCTGATTGCCGGCGTGGAGGCGGTGCGCCGCGGATTCGCGAAGCCGATCGGATCGGTGACGCAGATGGGCACCATACGGCTGGGCAAGCGCACCGACAACACTACACCGCTGATCAAGGAGTTTGTCCCGCTGGCGACGCTGGACGACATCGTCTTTACCGGCTGGGATATCTACGACGAGAACATGTACCAGGCGGCGAAGACGGCCGCGGTGCTGGAGCGCGACCACCTGGAGCAGATCAAGCCGTTTCTGGAAAGCATCCAGCCGATGCCGGCGGTCTTCAACCAGCATTATGTGAAGCGGCTGAACGGCAACCACGTGAAGACGGGCCGCTCCAAGTGCGACCTGGCGCAGCAGGTGCGCAACGACATTCAGGCCTTCAAGGCGAAGACCGACCGCCAGGTGATGATCTGGTGCGGATCGACAGAGATCTTCCTGGAGCAGACGCCGTGTCACCAGTCGATCGAGGCCTTCGAGAAGGGGCTGCTCGAGGACGATCCGGCGATTGCGCCTTCGCAGATCTACGCCTATGCCGCGCTGATGGAGGGCATCCCGTTTGCGAATGGCGCGCCGAATCTGACGGTGGACATTCCAGCGTTGCAGGAGCTGTCGAAGAAGACCGGGGCGCCGATCTGCGGCAAGGATTTCAAGACCGGGCAGACACTCATCAAGACGGTGCTGGCTCCGGCCTTCAAGGCGCGCATGCTGGGGGTCGCCGGGTGGTACTCGACCAACATCCTGGGCAACCGCGATGGCGAGGTGCTGGACGACCCGGAGTCGTTCAAGACCAAGGAAGAGTCGAAGCTGGGGGTGCTGGACTTTATCCTGCAACCGGAGCTTTACCCCGAGCTGTACGGCGATATTTACCATAAGGTCCGCATTAACTATTATCCACCGCGTGGTGATAACAAAGAGGGTTGGGACAATATCGATATCTTTGGCTGGCTCGGCTATCCGATGCAGATCAAGGTGGATTTCCTGTGCCGCGATTCGATCCTGGCGGCGCCGCTGGCGCTGGACCTGGTGCTGTTCCTGGACCTGGCGTCGCGCACGCCGGAGCTGAAACATCGCGGCATACAGGAGTGGCTGAGCTTCTTCTTCAAGTCGCCGATGACAGCCGCCGGGCTCTATCCGGAGCACGACCTGTTCATCCAGTCGATGAAGCTGAAGAACACGCTGCGGCACATTATGGGCGCGGAGCTGATCACGCACCTGGGGCTCGAATACTACGACTGAGACTCGCCGTCTCGGGCGGCTGCGCCTTCGGCGCGTTTTATGGGGTTCGCTTCCTTTGGTCGCTCACGTTTGGTGTTGTGGGCGACCTGAATCACTGCTATGCCCAGGCACTGGAATACGTTGCCCGGTTTGGTTGTGCAGGCCCGATAACACCCGCACCGGCTCACCAATAGCGGCGTATCATGGTCTAAAGCAGCGGAGCAGTCTGAGCTCTTCCGGCTGGCCTCTCCTCAGAGGTGGTGTTTTATGCGGATATCCGGTACGCAATCGACCAAGATTTTTTTGCCCGCCCTGCTCGCGATGGCGACGCTGACCCTTCAGGCGCAACAGACCAGCCAGCCGCAGACTCCGGCCAGCACGACTGCGCCCGCGAGCACGACCCCTGCCGCAGGCACGACCCCTCCGTCGAGCGCTCCCACGGCGCATGCTCCGGCCGCACCGTCGACGCCTACGGCGACGCCCGCAAGCGCGCAGACGAATCTTCCGCCGTGTGACACCGAGGATCAAGGGAAGAAGAAGAAGAAGGACAAGAAGAAGGGCAAGGACGACCAGAACGACGCCTGCCAGCCGACCGCGGCAGAGGCAGCGGCGGCGCAGGACACGGCGATTCGCGCGCGCAAGAACACGGCGCCCGAGCCGTTACCGGAC
>DASQRJ010000444.1:0-2944 GCA_035642955.1 Acidobacteriaceae bacterium | reverse complement strand
CCGCTCAGGGCTGCATTGCTCAACCCGCTCTGGGCTGCATTGCTCAAAGCCGCTCAGGGCTGCATTGCTCAAAGCCGCTCAGGGCTGCATTGCTCAAAGCCGCTCAGGGCTGCAATGCCCAAAGCCGCTGGGGCGCCAGTTTCGCCATGTTTTCGCTGTAAACTCCGGCTTGGCGGGATAGTCTATGTGTGTGCATGGAAGATGTGATCGCAAATGCGATGGCAACCGGTGAGCTCCCGGCGCCTGTTGTGACCGCCGCCGACGGTGTCGAGGAGTGGATGCGCCTCTACCGGGCGCGTGTGTTTCGCTACATCCTGTTTAGCACGCGCGATGAGGATGTGGCCGAGTCGCTGACGCAGGATTGTTTTTTGCGGGCGCACACCGCGCAATCCAGCTTTCGCGGCGAGTGCGCGATGAGCACGTGGCTGATGCGCATTGCAGTGAACCTGGTGCGCGACCACCAGCGCAACATGAAACTGCGCTTCTGGAAGCGCGCGGCAATGCTGGATGCGTCGGAGATGAGCGATCGGCTGCCGGATGTGCAGAGTTCGACCGAGCATCGGCTGATCGCCCGGGAGCGCGTGGCGACGGTATGGCGCGCGGTAGAGACGCTGAGTGAACGGCAGCGCAACATCTTTCTGCTGCGTTTTGTGGAAGAGCTGGAGCTGCCGGAGATTGCCGAGGCCATGCAGTTGAACCTGAACACGGTGAAGTCACACCTGTACCGCGCGCTGAGCGCCGTGAAGCAACAGGTGGGGGAGGCGCGATGAAGACGAATACGTACGCGCATTTGAATGAAGAAGCGCTCATGCGCTGGCAGATGGGCGACGCAACGGAGCCGGAGCGGCTGCATGTTGCAGCGTGCCCGGAGTGCCAGGCGCAGACGAAGCCGCTGAAGGATGCGCTGAGCTGGTTCAGCGCGGCGGCGCGGCAGTGGGGCGAAGAGCGCGCAGCGCTGATTCAGGAGTGGCATGAGTCACGAGGCGCAGCCGCACTGGAGTGGCGGGCGTCGAAGGCCGCGGCTGCGTTGAGCTGGCGCGGCATGGCCGCAAGTTGGGTGATGGTGAGCATTGCTCTTCTGCTCCTCTTCGCTATCGGCGGGCCGCGATGGAAGGCGCACCGAGCCGCCCATGAGGCGCAGGTGCAGCAACGTCAGCAGCAACAGCAGGATGAGAAGGATCTGGCGCGCGACAATGCGCTGCTGGAAGAGGTCGATCAGGATGTGTCGCAGGAAGTACCGGAGGCGATGCAGCCGCTGTCATGGAATACGGCGAACGGCAACACCGCGACTACTGCTGGCGATACGGCTTCGCGGCAATAACGGTTAAGAAAATATAAGGTAGCGACTCGTTTAAGGGAGAAGGAACACGATGCATTCCATACTGAAGACGCGCGCCATCCATTGCGCAGTCACTGCAGCACTGCTGCTGAGCGGACGAACCTTAATAGGACAGGAACTGGCGTTCTATGCACCGCCGCCGCCTCCACTTGCACCGTTGCAGGGACCGGGAATCGGCGACGGCCTGGAGCGCGGGCCAATGGCAGCGCACCGCCCACCGATGGAACGCGCCTTTCGCATGGGACCGCGCGGCAAGTGGTGGGACAACCCGGATGTGGCGCAAAAACTGGGGTTGAGCGCGGATCAGCAGAAGAAGATGGACGACATTTTTCTGCAGAGCCGGCTCAAGCTGATCGACCAGCATGCCGCGGTGGAAAAGGACGAGGCGATTCTCGAGCCCTTGCTTTCGGCAGAACAGCCTGACGAGACACGCATCCTGGCGCAGATCGACAAGGTCGCGCAATCGCGCGCTGAGCTGGAAAAAGCAAACGCACGAATGCTGCTGGGGCTGCGCGGTGTACTGACCACCGCGCAATGGAAGACGCTGCAAACGCTGGGCCGGGGCGATCGCTTCGGACGGCGCAGTCCGGATGACGCGCGTGGACCGCGAGGAGGTCGTCGCGGCCCGGATGGAACTCCGGATGGAAGCGGTGGGCCGCCCGCACCGGGTGGTGCGCCAAGCGGGCCGGGAGATCCGCAGTAGCCTGCAACGCGAGTCTTTGCGGAGACCGTGTTCAAAGCGGTTTCCGCATTTCTTTTGCTATCGGCGGCAGCAGGGAGCAGGTAGGATAAGGAGTCCTGCCATCTCCCCCTGCGAGTTCGACATGCGTTTTCGCCTGTGTGCCGCGCTGTTGCTTCCCGTTCTTATTCCCAGCACTCTTTATTCGCAGGCGGCCCCGACGCTGCGTCCCATGACCTTTGAGGACATGCAGCGCATGCGGCGACTGGACGATCTGTCGCTCTCTCCCGACGGGCATTGGGTGCTGTTTGCAGTGACAGATGTCGATCTGGAACAAAATCGGAAGACCTCGCACCTGTGGGTGGTGACGACCGGCGTGGGTTCGAAGCCGATGGAAGAGAAGCCGATCACCGCCGCACAGGCGGGTGAAGAGCGCGGACGCTTCTCTCCCGATGGAACCCAGGTATTGTTCCAGAGCTCGCGCGAGGGCGAACCGCAGGTATACGTAGCGGGCTTCGATCCGCACAGCGGCACTCTGGGTGAAGCGCGGCAGGTGACACACGCTGCGATGGGCGCCGGCGGAGCGATGTGGTCACCGGACGGGAAAAACATTCTCTACACCTCGTCTGTATATCCGGAATGCGGCGCGGGGCCCGGCGAAGAGAGCTGCAACAGTGAGCATGCCAAGGCGGCGGCCGAGAGCAAGGTGAAGGCGAAGATATTCACGCACCTGCTGTACCGGCACTGGAACGCGTTCACCGGCGAGAGGCGTTCGCATCTCTTTCTTCAGGCGTTGAGCGGCGGCGCGGCGCGCGACCTGAACCCCGGCGATGAGCATGACGTACCGCCCTTCTCGCTGGGCGGCCCGGATGCGTATGCGTTTTCACCGGACGGCAACGAGTTGACATTTGAAGAGAACACCGATC
>DASQRJ010000443.1:0-2737 GCA_035642955.1 Acidobacteriaceae bacterium | reverse complement strand
GGCATGCGGCATGCCGAGCTCACGTTGCAATGCAATCGGCAACAGCGGGTTGGGACGTCCGGAAGCGGGCCAGCCGGTGTCGGTCGCGCCAAGAAACCACACAGCGTCAAACGACTGTCCGGCGGAGGCGTACGCGCCCATTACCTGCACCGGCGCGTCCTCCGACTCCGGCGCGAAGATCGTCTCCTGCGCGGTGCGCTCCAGTGTGGCGAGTAGTTCCTTGAAGGAGAAGGTCTTGTTCGCAAAGTCGAGCGAAGCCACGCTGTCGAGCATCCGGTCCCACGCTTCGCGAGCCTGAAACAGCAGACTGGACGCGCTGGAGCGCTCACCCCATCGCGCAAGTCGCAGCAGATTCGCGATACGGCGCGCCCATTCGCCAGCCATGGCGGGACGCGAGGCTCCGCGATGCTGTTGCTGCATCGCCGTCAGATCGTGATGGAGCGCGTTGCCGGCCGGAGCACCGCTCTGAATGTTCTGGAGCCTGCGCAGCAGTGCGTCGAGTGTCATCTCCGGCGGCGCGCATCGCGCGTTGCGCAGCTTTCTATCCAGGTGCGCGAGCGCGTCACGCGCACCGTCGCCCTGCGCCGCGGCGAGCGTACTGGAAAGAAGCAGCCACGAGATCTCCTGCTGCGTTAACGCTTGGTGCAGCCAGCGCAACAAGAGCAGAGCCGCATGGACCAGCGGCACCTGGGCCAGCGGCTGGCCGAGAGAAAACTCGAAGGGAAGCGTGGGTGCTGCCCCCGCTGTGATGGGAAATTGCCGCGGGCTGAGCCGGATATAAAGGCTGCGCTCAAGCTGCGATCGGCGGCTCGCCAGGTCTGGCATAAGGATGCCGATGCGTGTTTTGGAATCGGCTTCCAGCCGGTTGCGCGCCCAGGCCGCGCACGCCGCTGTCTCGTCCTGCTCGCTCGGCGCGCCATACAGCACCGGCGGGCGAGTCTGTTCTATCTCCCAGCTCAGGGTTTGCTGCTTTGCGCTACGCGCTTCGAGGGCTGCCTGCAATCTTTGCTCCGCCGGAGTGGCGCGATCGAATCCGAGCCAGCCAATCTCCTGTGGCGGCGTCAGCGCACCGAAGCGCAGTGCGTGAGCGATGGCTTCTGTCAGCTCACAGCGCGGCATCCAGCGGCGGCGCGCGCACTCCTGTTGAAAGCTGGGAGCCCACTGGCGAAAGACTTCGGGCTCGGCAAACGGCTCTGCCATCCAGGTTGCCTGGTTCAGCTGGCCGATATTGCCGTAGATTGTCAGCAGGGAATATGCATCCTGAGCGAGCGCTGCCAGGCGTGCCGGCTCGATGAGCGAGAGTTTCTCGGTCTTCGGTGCGATGAGGCGCTCCCACAACGCCCGCTCCTGAAGATCGCTCAGCAACAGACGGTCTTCTGTCCCGGTCATCAGCAGGGATTGCCACTGTTCTGCCAGCCACGAATGCAGGTCGAGGATCTGCGGCGTCGGCCACGCGACCGCATGTTCCGACTGCCTGCTCTCCGCGTACCGGAGATGCAAGGCGCGAGCGGCCCGTGCGTTCGCGGTCAGAATGACGCCACCCCGGTCCAGCAACGTGCGCATTGCTGCCAGCAATCCCGTTCCGCGCAGTCCCATCACGATTCCCAGTGTAATGGCCGCCGTCTCAGGTTGCGCCGCGGATCGCGGCCAGCGCCGATTTGGCGCTGGTGGCATCATCAGAAGAGGAGATGAGATGAGATATGGAGTGCAGGGCCTTCTGTATGGGCTGATATTCGCGTTGCCGATGGTCGGCTGTCACAGCAGTGCGCGCCCTGCGCAGAGTGCTGAGAACCATGTGCCGTCCGGAGCGGTGAAGCAGTATGCGGTGAAGGGGATTATCGTCGGGACTGACCCGGCGCGCGGTGAAGTCACCGTCGATACCGAGGCGATTCCCGGATTCATGAACGCGATGACCATGCCCTACAAGGTCAAGGACGCAAATGTGCTGCAGGATCTGCATCCGGGCGACCATATGAACGGAGAGCTGCTGGTGGGGGGCGACAGCACATTCCTCGACCAGATCGTGATCACGGCCCAGGCCCAGCCCGACTACAAGCCACAAGTGCAGTTTCATGTTCCCGCGCCGGGAGACACGGTGCCGGACTTTCACCTGACCAACCAGAGTGGACGGCAGATCAGCTTCCGGCAGTTCCGCGGCAAGGCGTTGCTGGTCACTTTCATCTATACGCGGTGCCCGCTCTCAGACTACTGCCCGCGCATGAGCCGCAACTTCGCTGCCATCGACAAGAGCCTGCAATCGGATCCGGCGATGTATCGCAAGACCCATCTGCTGAGCATCAGCTTCGATCCGGCCTACGATTCGCCCACGGTGCTGCGCAGCTATGGCGAGGCGTACACGGGGAAGTACACGAAAGAGAAGTTCGAGCATTGGGACTTCGCTGCGCCCTCCAAGCCGGATCTGTCGAAGCTGCTGGAGTTCTTCGATGTCGGCGCGACGCCGGGGGCGAATCACACCTTCACCCATTCGCTCTCGACCGCAGTGATTGCGCCGGATGGCAAGGTCGCGCAGTGGTATCCGACCAACGATTGGAAGCCGGAGGATGTCTTGAATTCATTGAAGAAGGTGGCCGGGGGTGCGAAGGGATGATGGTTGTCCTGATGGGGGTGACGGCGAGCGGAAAGACGACCATCGGCACCAGGCTGGCTGCTTTGGAGCATTGGGAGTATGCGGAGGGCGATGACTATCACTCCGAGGCCAACAAGGCCAAGATGCATG
>DASQRJ010000442.1:0-6347 GCA_035642955.1 Acidobacteriaceae bacterium | reverse complement strand
CAAGTGGAACGCCCGAAAACCAGGAATGGTCCGGCTTCGACAACGCGGTGCTTCGCTTTTTCTATATCGCGAAGATAAAGGGTATTGTCTGACTTGGGTTTCGGGATGATGGCCCGCCGCCGGGGGTCGTAGGTGACGGCGGTGAAGCCGTGCTGGCTCATGAAGCAGGAAACACTCTGGATACCGTCTCGGTATTTCCGGCTCTCTTCGTTGTTTTTCCGTGATGATCGCAACCAGCTCCGAACAGGATGCGGTGTCGATGGCGCCACGCATGACGCAGAGCGTTCGACATCGTCGCTACAGAACGCGCCGTCGGAATGCCAGGGAGGCGAGCGGCTTTCGCCGATCCGGCAACGCGGCGTAATACACTGTCCGGAATTGGAATGCGTAGCGGCGGCGAAAACGGTAGCAGTGCAGGAGTGAAGCGTCCCTGAGACGGCGAGAGGGTAAGTAGATGGCGATGGCGCGACGCGTGGGGTGGACGGCGCCGGCAGGTACCGGCTTCGCTACGCCATTGGTGGCGCGGATCACCCTTCCGTGGCTGGTGCGCGCCGGTTTGTGCGCCAGTTTTCTAGCCGCGTTTCTTCAGTACGAGGTTTCCATTCCGATCACACAACTCCTGCCCCTGGCCACACTGGGCGTTTGCGGTCTGCTGGTGCTGTGCGGGCGGCAGCGCACGGAGCGCGTGCAGCACATCTTGAGCGGCGGCGGTCTGTGGTTTGTGGCAGTGCTGTTCGGCGAAGTCGTTTCTTATACTTCGGGCGATACCTACTCCGTGCTCTACGGCCTGGTGTTCATCGGAGTGTTTCTCAGCCTGCGGCTCATCGTGCAGGAGATCGGCGTTCCGGAGGTGATGCGCGCGTACTCGCAGGCGGGAGTTCTGACGGTCAGCGTGATCCTTATCACCGGACGGCAGACCTTATTGGCGGGTGAAGGATCACGGTTCACTGGCGGTACCCGGGCACACCCCAACCTCCTTGGGTTTGTCCTGGCCGGTTTTTTCCCGGTCATTGTCTGGCGGGCGATGGAGGAGCGGGTGCGGTGGCGGAAGCGGGTGTTGATTGGGCTCTCCATGGCGACGTTCGGCCTCATTTTCATCACCGGATCGCGCGGCAGTCTCCTTGCGGTACTGGTCGCCATCGGTGCGATGTTGGCGCGTGGGGTGGGGGCCGGATGGCTGCGAAAGTTTCGCTTCGGGCATCTTCATTTCATGGCTGTCATCATCCTGATCCCGCTGACTGTGGCGTTTCTGTCGCAGCACAACCGCATTGGCCACATCGCGAGTTTCCTGAATGACTTCCTGTCGTTGACTTCCAACCAGCGCGGCGTGAAGTCCGGCCTGTCGGGGCGCACCGGAATCTGGGATATCGCCTTCCGTATCCTGGGGGCGCACAACAGGTGGCTGTTCGGCTTCGGCTATCGGGCCGGCGACCGCCTGGTGGGTACCATTGACGATGGGTACATTCAGTTGCTGTTTGAGAGCGGCCTGCTTGCGGGATCGATGATCCTGGGCAGTATGCTGCGCGTCTTTTTCCTGGTAGGAAAGGCTTCGCGTCTCCGCGAGAACAACGCCTGGACGCGCTACTACATGATGCTGTGGTGCATGATGATCGTATATTTCCTGAACAACATCTCCTCCCGCTACCTGTTTAGCTTCGGCAGCCCTTTCTCGCTTTGTGTTCTCTGCCTGATGGCGTCTTCGCGGCGGGAACTGACGGGGGGCGGGATGCGCGCGATGGTGACCCAGAAGGTGAAGCCGTCCTCGCGTGCGGCGGTGGCCTGGAACCGGTTCGGTCGTTAACCGCCAGATGGTTTCGGGGTTCAAGGAAAGTTCTTTCGCATTTCGGGGGCAGAATCGAAACCAGCATGCGCAGAAGCCACATAGGCTCTACACTAGTGAGGGCGCGGGCTGCGTGGCAGCCTGGCTAAGGATTGTTCTAAGGAGTGAAACGAGCGTCGCGTGCCGATCGATTCAGCCTGAATCGGCGTGCTGCAAACCCCCAAATATGAGTCAACGCTTAACGCATGTTTTCTGGAGGTTGACACGAGCCGAAGACCGTTCTTGTGACCGTTCTCTGCGGGAAGACCGCTCCAAGTGGATTTCCGCTATCCGCCGCAGCAGGAAAAATGCGTTAACCATCCTTCTGGCGAGCACGCTAGCCGTTGTGGTGCTGCAGCCCCAGCGGGCACTCGGCCAGGCTGGGTGCGATCCCAGCAATTCTTTCTGTGGCGGGGGCTCCTCCTCCTCCGGACAGCAAATCCAGCTTCCGTCGCTGCAAACCCCCACCGTCCCCGGCTCGACGCAATCGGAGCAAAACCCTTTCGGGACGGGTAGCGGCACTGCGGGCGGCCCAGGAAACTACACCGGCATTTCGCAGTCCGTGGATCTACAGGCAGTGCCGGACTACGTCGACAACCTGGGCGATCTGGGCGGCGGCCGGACGGAAGCCACCAACTCTCGTTTGTACCCCCTTTACTACCAGCGCTACTTTGCGCCCGACCAGCCGACGGAGTTTCAGCGGCTGGTGTACGCATCCGTGGGTCGGATGTTGCCAATTTTCGGCGCGAAGCTCTTCCTGCAGAGCCCGAGCACCTTCGCGCCGGTGGATCAGGTGCCGGTCACCTCGAATTACGTGGTGGGTCCGGGCGATCAACTGCTGATCCGTGTATGGGGGCAGATCAATTTCAACGCTGAGGTGACGGTGGACCGCGAAGGCATGGTCTACGTCCCGCATGTGGGCGCGATTCATGTGGGCGGCGTCCCCTATAGCAACCTGCAACAACAGGTGCGCGATGGAGTCGGGCGCATCTACAAGAGCTTCGACGTATCGGTGAACCTGGGGCATCTGCACCCCATCCGCGTCTTCGTTACCGGACTGGCGCGCTATCCGGGCAGCTACACGGTGAGCTCGCTGAGCACGCTGGTAAGCGCGATCTTTGCCACCGGCGGCCCGGCGCCGCAAGGTTCGTTGCGCCATATTCTGCTGCGGCGCAACGGCGCGACGATCGCGGATTTCGATATGTACGACCTGCTGGTCAACGGAGATAAGTCGCACGATGTGGCGTTGTTGCCGGGGGACCTGATCTACATCCCGCCGGTGGGACCGCAGGTGGCGGTATATGGAAGTGTGCCGTTGCCGGCGATTTACGAGCTCAAAGACCAGAAAGAGACGACCACGCTGGGAGATGTACTGATGGACGCGGGCGGCCTGTCAAGTACGGCTTCGCGGACGCGCGCCTCGCTGGAGCGGATCGATGCCGATCAGCATCAGCGCGCGCTGGATGTGGCGCTGGATGCCGCAGGCAAGGGCATGCCGATGCGCGACGGCGACATCCTTCGCGTGCTGCCGATTTCGCCGAGCTTCGACAAGACAGTCACGGTGCGCGGAAATGTGGCGGATCCGGGACGGTTTGGGTGGCATTCGGGCATGAAGCTGAGCGAGCTGTTGCCGAACAGCGAATCGCTGGTGACGCGCGACTACTGGCAGAAGCGGAACCAACTGGGGCTGCCGTCGCCGTTGTTTCTGCCGGACCACGCGCAGCGCTTCACGGCTTACCGCCAGACCCAGGCGGAGAGCCAGCGACAGTATTTTCTCTACTTGCAGCGGGACCAGGAGAAGAGACTCTACGACGCCCAGCAGGCGGCGCAGAATGCGCAGCAAGACCAATCGGCGGCGGCGGCTCCCGGAGCAGCCGGGGCGACGCCCAGCGCGCAGGCGCCCCCGGTGGATCTGAATGCGCAGGCGGCGCTATCCAACAACCTGGCGTATGGTTCTTCCACCAACGAGCTGACGCCGCCCGACGAAATGAGGCCGGGGACAGTGACGGATCAGCCGGGGCAGAGTAGCCAGGCCTCGATTCCGCGTAACAATACGATCGGCGGCGGATCGTTGGCGGATGAGCAGCGCATGACGCGGACCGAGAATACTGCGACGGCGCGCTATTTGAATGACGTCTCGCTGGTGACGCCGGAGATCGACTGGTCGTACGCGGTGATCGAGCGGATGGATCCGGTGACGCTGAAGACCTCCTTGATTCCATTCGATCTGGGCAAGCTGGTGAGGGAGCATGACCCCAGCCAGGATCTGGCGGTCATGCCGCACGACGTCATCACGATCTTCTCGCAGGCGGATATCCGGGTGCCGCAGAGCCAGCAGACCAAGCTGATCCGGATCGAGGGCGAGGTGGAGCATGCGGGTATCTATAGCGCGGAGCCCGACGAGACACTGCGGCATCTGCTTGAACGCGCCGGCGGGCTTACGCCGCACGCATATCTTTTTGGAGCGGAGCTGACGCGGGAATCGACACGCATTGTGCAGCAGCAACGGCTGGATGATTATGTGACGCAGCTTGAGCTGGCAACCGACCGTGCCGGAGCCGCGAGCGCCGCCGGCGCGATCACCGCGACCGATCAGACAGCCAATGCGGCGTCGCTTGCCGCCACGCAACTGCTGATCGCGCGCTTGCGGCAACTGCGCGCGAGCGGCCGCGTGGTGCTGTCGCTGCCGCCGAACGCGAACAGCGTAGCCAGTCTGCCGGATCTGCCTTTGGAAGATGGAGACCGGTTTATCGTTCCGCCGAAGCCTTCCAGCGTGAACATTGTGGGCGCGGTGTACGAACAGAGCTCGTTCCTGTTCAATCCGCAGCAGCGCATCTTCGGCTACCTCAAGCAAGCCGGCGGCGCGAATCAGGATGCGGACAAAAATCATACATTTGTTATCCGCGCCGACGGTTCGGTGATGAGCCGCGACTCGGCGAAGACCTTCTGGGGCAATGAATTCGACCAGGCTCGTGTCCATCCAGGAGACACGATCGTGGTGCCGGAGAAGACCTATCGCGGCAATGGCATCCGCACTCTGCTCAACTTCTCGCAACTCTTCTCCTCGATCGCCCTGGGCGCTGGGGCACTGGCGGTGATTACGAATTGAGCCGGACTGACGAAATAAAGCAGGGCGAGACTGAGCAGGAAAGCGTCCGCAGGCTGGATCTGCTGGACGTGCTCCTGATCTTTGCGCAGCGCAAATGGCTGATTCTCGGCTGGGCTCTGGCGGGCGTGGTGATCGCGATCATTGCAATTTTGCGCACAGGAACGCTGTACAAGGCGGAGGGGACGATCATGCCGCCGGAGCAGCAGCAGTCCAGCGCGGCGCTGCTGAGCCAGCTTGGCGCGCTGACGGCATTTGCCGGCGGGGGAAGCAGCCTGGGACTGAAGAATCCGGCCGACCTTTACATTGCGATTCTGCAGACCAACCTGGTCGCAAAGAATATGGCTAAGACCTTCCATCTGATGGATGCGTACAAGATTCCGGACCTCGATGGGGCGGCGGGCTGGCTGCGCAGGCACTCGAAGTTTGTCGCCAGCAAAGACGGCCTGATCCAGATTAGCGTGGAAGACCCTGATCCGAAGCGCGCGGCCGCGCTGGTCAACGGCTATGCCAACGAGCTGTTCCAACAGAACAACCGCCTTGCGTTCGACTCCGCGGTCCAGCGGCGCGAATTCTTTCAGCAGCAGCTTTCCGAGGAGAAGGACCGTCTGGCGGATGCCGAGATCGCATTGAAGCTGACCCAGCAGTCCACCGGCGTGCTGCAGTTGAGCGGTCAGGCGGAAAACATTATTGGCCAAGAGGCCAATCTCCATGCCAACATCACCGCCCACGAGGTGCAGCTTCGCGCGCTGCTGGCCGCGTCCACGGAGCAGAACCCGGATGTCGTGCGCCTGCGCATGGAACTGCAGGGCCTGCGCGAACAACTGCAACTCCAGCAGAAGGGTACCAACGGTCCCTTGTTGTCGCAGCGGGAGTTCCCCGAGGCAGGACTGCAGTACATCCGCAAGCAGCGCGATATGCAGTATCACCAGACGCTGTACGATCTACTGGAGCGGCAGCTGGAGGCGGCCCGCATCGACGAAGCCAAGGCGTCGCCGTCGGTCCAGATGATCGATCCGCCAGAGGTTCCAAGGGTCAGATCGTGGCCGAAGCCCTTCCTGTTCCTGATTGTCGGGCTGGTGATCGGCACCATGTTCGGCTGCATCCGGGTGGTGGTGATTTATGTGTATACCTATGCGGAGACAGACCCCGGGCTGCGCGATCGCTATATGCAGGTGAAACAGGCGATGCACCTTCGGCGCTAGACCCTTTCACTGCAGGTATATTTGCACGCACAATAGTCCGCGTGGCTTTTCCACCAAGATGAGCCATACTTCACACGATCTGGCTGCTTCATCGCAACCCTGAACGTGGACTAGGAGCTGGCCTTGCCGGGCGAGAGCTCAACCCATTGCGCACGCATATTTGCCGTGGTTGTGCTGTACAAGCAGCAGCCGTCCGCATCGGTGACGGTGCGGACTC
>DASQRJ010000441.1:0-3155 GCA_035642955.1 Acidobacteriaceae bacterium | reverse complement strand
ATGGCGACGGGGAGCTTCTGATACGTGTCCGCCCAGGTCAGATCGCGTCCGGCGACGAGTGGAGTGCCCAGCGTCGCGAAGGATCCCGGCGCGACGAATTTGAAGCGGCGTATGGGTGGCAGCTCGCCCTCGCCGTAGACGTGATCCTGCGCGAAGAGCACATCGTTGGAGTCATTGCCGTCCATGGGAACGGCGGTAGAAAAGCTGACCGAGGAGACGCCCGGAATGGCCGCGATCTTATCCTGAATCTCCTGGTCCATATGGATGACACGGTCGCGCTGCGCGTCCGGGATCTGTGTGTCCTGTATGTAGAAGCGGAATGTCTGGAGCGTGTTCGACGAGGTGAAGCCGGGCGAGACC
This sequence comes from Acidobacteriaceae bacterium, assembly GCA_035642955.1. Classification (GTDB taxonomy): domain Bacteria; phylum Acidobacteriota; class Terriglobia; order Terriglobales; family Acidobacteriaceae; genus KBS-83. The sequence goes on along the minus strand of DASQRJ010000441.1, from coordinate 2,795 downwards.
TGCATCATGGCGCGGAAGGTGCGGATCATCAACCCGGAACAGATGAGCAGGACAAGTGCGAGCGCAACCTGCACGACGACTAGTGTCTGGCGCGCGCGATGGCGCTCGCGGCTCTGGCTCAACGCACGTCCGCCTTCACGCAGGCCGCTGGCGGAGTTGCCGCGGGCGTATTTGAAGACAGGGATGAGACCGATGAGCATGCTGGTCAAGAGCGCAAGGGCGAGCGTAAAGAGCAATACGGGAAGATTGACACCGATCTCATGAATGCGCGGAAGACCGGTGGGCGCCATCGCGACTAGGACGCGCAGCGCGCCATAGGCGAACGCGAGACCGATGAGTGCGCCGAGCGAGCCCAGGACGGCGCTTTCCAGGAGGAGGTCCATGGTGATGCGCTTCCAGCCCGCACCGAGGGCGGAGCGGATGGCCAGTTCCTGACGACGGCCTTCGACGCGCACCAGCAGCAGGTTCGCGACGTTGGCGCAGGCGACCAGCAGAACCATGGCAATGGAACCCATGAGCACCCACAACACGTTGCCCACGTCGCCGACCACGTCTTGTTTGAGCGGACGGAGATTGGGCCGTAGCTGTGCTTTTTCAAACAGCTTGACGCTGAAGCCATCAGGCGCCGGGAAGCTGCGGAAGGAGACGGGAAGCAGCCGCGCCAGGTCGGTATTGGCCTGCTCCATCGTGACACCGGGTTTTAGCCGGGCCAGGGCGTCGTAGCTGAAGTTGCCGAGATGCGTTTTGTTGCGATCCCATTGCATGGGCAGGATGAGCGCGGCGTCCGGACGATCGAGAAAGTGAAATCCGCGGGGCAGCACGCCGATGATCTCGCGCGGTTTCCCATCGACGGTGAGGCTGCGGCCGATTGCGGAGGCGCTCCCGCCGAATTTGTGCTGCCAGTACGCGTAAGACAGGAGTATGGTTTGCGGGGCTCCGGCGGAATCGTCCTGGCGGGTGAAGAGACGCCCGAGCGCGAGCTGGACTCCGAGCAACGGCAAGGTACCGTCGGTGACGTCGAGTCCATCGACGTGCTCCGGCTCTCCCGCGCCAGTCACGTTCATGGAATCTCCGGTATAGACGCCAATATCCTGGAGCGTTGTGCTCTGCTCGCGGTCGATGAAGTAAATCGACGGCGCCATATTCAGGTTCTTGATGTTGATCCCCGGAGCGGCGTGCCACACACCGATCAACTCCTCCGGATGCGGATAGGGCAGCGGCTTCAGCAGTACCCCGTCGACAACGCTGAAGATCACAGTGTTGGCGCCGATGGCGATGGCGAGCGTGAACAGCGTGATGGCGGTAAAGAGGGGCGCGCGGCCGAGCCGGCGGATGACCTGTTGAAGCTGATCGCTGAACAATGCCATGCTGCGCCTCCGCGCCGGATCTTTTTGATTGGGCCTGAGCCGGCAATGCATGCCGGAGTCAGGACGCTCTGCCATAGCGGTACGTTCAAAGGCGCAGCATAGTTCCAATGCGGTTTGCCGGCTCCCGGGAGCACCTGCTGTATGCTTTCGCCCATGAGCGCCATCTTTTATCTAAAGCTAATTCCGCCGCGGCCCACCTTTGCCATGGACATGAACGACGATGAGCGCGCCATCATGATGCAGCACGTTGCCTATACACGCGGGCATTTCGACATCGGCAAGGTACTGATCTACGGCCCGGTTCTGGCGGATGAGGGCTCGTTCGGCATGGCCGTTCTGGATGTGGCGGACGAGAGTGAGGCGCGCAACCTCATGGAGAACGATCCTTCAGTCAAGGCGAAATTGAACACGTATGAGATTTGGCCGATGCACCTTGGCGGCGCGCAAGGGCGGCGCAGTTAGACCACTTTGGCTGTCCGACGGATATCTCCACAAGAGTCGCTGCAGACTATTGGAGAATTTTTAGTCCCGCAGCGTCCGGCGCTATCGCTGTTTGCGGATGAAAGTGCCCGTAGATCGCCTCCGCCACTTTCTTTGCGACGACGGATGTGAGTGCTTCGAGCGACGCCTGCTCGATGGCGCGCTGCGAGCCGAAGTGCTGCACCAGCCGGGTGCGGGTGCGGGCGCCGACGCCGGGGACGTCGAGCAGCTCGGACTGGCGGTCGCGGATCTCTCGGCGCTTGCGGTGGTAGGTGATGGCGAAGCGGTGCGACTCGTCGCGGATGCGCTGGATGAGGTGCAGGACGGGCGAGCGGCGGTCGAGGACGATGGGGTCGTCCTCCTGCCCGTAGAGGTAGATCACCTCTTCCCGTTTTGCGATCGACGCAAGCGGCTGCGTGGTCAGGCCGAGCTCTTCAAGCGCCGCTGCTGCCGCATGAAGCTGGCCGAGACCGCCATCGATGAGGATGAGCGAGGGCATATGTCCTCGTCCGGAACCGTTGCGCGCGCGGGCGTCACTGTCGGAGGTTTCGACCAACTCCGCGGGGCTGGTCTCCTGCAAGATGCGCTTGTACCTGCGGCCGACGATCTCGCGCATGGAGGCGAAGTCATCGACGCCGGTGACGGTCTTCACCTGGAACTTGCGGTAGTCGGACTTTTTCATCGCGCCGTTCTCCCAAACCACCATCGAGGCAACCGTCTCCGCTCCCTGGATGTGCGAGATATCGAAGCACTCGATGCGGCGCGGCAGCTCGGGCAGCATGAGCAGGTCTTGCAGCGACTCCTGAATCGCCTTCTGCGAGGGTTGCAGCACGCGAAAGCGCTGATCGTAACTTTGTTTCGCGTTCTGGCCGACGAGGTCGACGAGCGAGCGCTTCTCACCCCGTTGCGGCGCGGCAATCTCTACCCGGTGGCCGGTGCGCTCGGCAA
>DASQRJ010000440.1:0-7408 GCA_035642955.1 Acidobacteriaceae bacterium | reverse complement strand
CTTCTTCTCTCGATACTTCTTCATCCACGCTTCGAAGCTCTTGCCCGCGGCAGTATCACGCCCGGTAAAGGCCAGAGCCGCAATGTCGGCGTAGCTGATGGTGCGCTTGCTCCGCTCCTTGGCCGGGATCACTCGCACTGTGGAACCAGCGAGTGTAGCGGCAGACCGGCGATCGAATACATAACCTTCGACGATGCTGCCATCCTTCAAGGTCAATTGGATATCGCCGCGATAGTCAAAGGCTTTCTCGAGAGCGAGCCGCAGCTCTTCCTCGTTCGCTAACTGCGGGATCCAGCCCTCCAATTGCTCGTGCTCAAAGCCTGCCGCCACCTCCTGCGTATCCGGTGGCGCTGCGGGCGTGATTGTCTGCTCGCTCATACGTGCGATCCTTCCAGTTCGTTGCTCCGCGATGAGGCGATCTGCACCAAGGGTGTCCGGCCATGCTCCAGCGGCTGATTCAGCAGGTCCAATGCGCCGCGATCCGTGTAAGTGCTGGAAAGGGTGGCTTTCACCATTCCCCAGAAGCCGGAGAGCGAACTGAAGCCGTGGTGCACCGTGGAAGGCTCGTAACCGCAGCTCACCATGCAGTTCGCGCACTTCGGATTGCCGCTCTCGGTGCCGTAGTGACTCCAATCCGTCGTTTCGATCAGCTCCTTATAGGTATCGGCATACCCGTCCTGCAGCAGATAGCAGGGTTTCTGCCAGCCGAAGATGTTGAACGCGGGCGAACCCCAAGGGGTGCATTGGTAGTCGCGCTTGCCCATCAGGAACTCGAGAAACAGTGGCGACATATTGAACTTCCATTCCTGCTTGCGGTTCGACAGGATGGCGCGGAAGAGCCTTCGCGATCGCGCACGGCCCAGGAAGTGCTTTTGGTCAGGAGCTTTATCGTAGGTGTAGCCCGGACTCAGCACCATACCCTCAACCCCGAACGACATCACTTCATCGAAGAAGGCACGCACGCTGTTCGGGTCCGCGCCGTCGAACAGCGTCGTGTTGGTCGTGACGCGGAAGCCGCGGGCCACCGCTTCGCGGATGCCGGCTACCGCCTGGTCATAACCTCCCTCGCGGCAAACGGACAAGTCATGGTGCTCTCTTTGACCATCCAGATGGACGGAAAAGGTAAGGTACTTGCTCGGCTTGAAAAGTCCGATCTTTTCTTTCAGCAGCAGCGCATTTGTGCACAGGTAGATATATTTTTTGCGCGCGATCAGTCCCTCGACAATCTCGACGATCTGCGGATGCATCAGCGGCTCGCCGCCGGGGATGGAAACCATCGGGGCCCCGCACTCCTCTACGGCACGGAAACACTCGTCCGGAGTCAGCTCTTGCTTGAGGATATGGGCGGGATATTGGATCTTGCCGCAGCCGGCACATGCCAGGTTGCAGCGGAACAAAGGCTCCAGCATCAGGACCAGCGGATACCGCTCGCGCCTGCTCACCCGCTGCTTCAGCACGTAGGTGGCTACGGTCCACATCTGTGAAATCGGTACTGCCATAGTTACGTTTCTCCCTCGCGCCCCGTGAATTCAGATCGTTCTGAGCCGGATGCTTATTGTCCTGCGCGCCAGCGCATGTTTCCTGACGCTCTCTATTGCCTAATACACTCCGCTTGGCCTTTATTTAATGGAAAGGCCACATAAACCGTCGTCTGACCCTCTACACCTACAGGAAACATGCGATTTATTCGGCCGGCGCGCTCATGGCCCGGCGGTAATTCGTCAGAGCCAGCAATGGAAAGACGTCGCGATAGGTGTGGTAGGCGAGATAGAAGACACGGGGAAAGCCCGTACCCGTGATGATCGCCTCGCGCGTCTTGCCTTCGCCCATACTCTCATCCCAGGAACCATCCGCGCGTTGACGCTGCAGCAGCCAGCGCACTCCCTTCGCGACGGAGTCGCTGCGCGTGTCGCCCGCCGAAAGCAACCCGAGGATCGCCCACGCTGTCTGCGATGGCGTACTCACACCCACTCCGCGGGTGATCGGATCGTCGTAGCTATGGCAGCTCTCACCCCAGCCGCCGTCTGCATTCTGCACCGACCGGATCCACTCCGCCGCCTGCTGAATCTCGGGCTCATGATTCCACATTCCGATCGCCTCCAGGCCGCGTAGCACCAGGAAGGTGCCGTAGAGGTAATTCACCCCCCAGCGCCCAAACCAGCTTCCATCCGGCTCCTGCTCCTTCAGCACGAACTGAATGGCGCGCTCGATCCGCCGGTCACGCCGGGTATAGCCATAGGTCGCCAGCATCTCCAGGATGCGTCCGGTAATGTCCACGGTCGGCGGATCCAGCATCGCGTTGTGATCGGCAAACGGAATGTGCTGGAAGATCATCTTGGTGTTGTTCTTGTCGAAGCTCGCCCAGCCGCCGTTCTTGCACTGCATGGCGAAGATCCACTCGATGGCGCGGCGGGATACGTCGTACTGATAGCGCTCGCGCGGGTTATCGACCTTATTCAGGGCCAGCAGCACCTGAGCGGAATCGTCGGTGTCCGGATAGAACTCGTTGTTGTACTCGAAGTACCAGCCGCCGGGCTGCGCGTTGCGCACCTTCACGGCCCAGTCGCCCTTGTGGCGCACTTCCTTGGCGAGCATCCAGTCCGCGGCCTTCAATAACCGCGGATCGGTACGCGAGACCCCAGCCTCACCCAACGCGTACACCATCTGCGCCGTGTCCCAGACCGGCGAGACGCAGGGCTGCATGCGGAAGGTGGGCTCCGGGCAATCCGGCGTGCCCTCCGGCTCGTCGATGCCGAGCTTTTCGAACTCATCCATGGCACGGATGAAGTGAGGGTCATCCTCTGAATAGCCGAGCACGCGCAGCGCGATGATCGCATTCATCATCGCGGGGTAAATTGCGCCCAGGCCGTCGGACATCTCAAAGCGTTCGAGCATCCATTTTTCCGCCTTGCGCAGCGCGATCGTGCGCAGCGGACGAATATGTACCCGCTCCGCCCAGTGCACCATGCGGTCGAGCAAGAGGAAGAAATTGCGCCAGCTGACAATCTTGTCGCGGTTCCAGCGCAGCTTCAGGCTGGCTTTGTCACGCCCTCCCACAAAGAGCTCGTCGATGCCCCGCTCCGCCGGAATCTTCTTGAAAGGCTTCTTGGCGTAGGCAATAGACAGCGGCACCAGGATCGCGCGCGACCACGAGGATATTTCATAGATGTTGAAGTAGAACCACTTCGGCGCGAGGACAATCTCCGGCGGAATGGCCGGAACGGCATCGTAGTCATACTGCCCCAGCGCACAAAGATAGATCTTCGTGAAGGTATTGCACTTCACCACACCGCCGTGCGTCCGGATCCACGCCCGCGCCTTCACCATGAAAGGCTCCTCAGCCGAGATGCCCATCAGCTTGCAGGCGAAGTAGCACTTCACGGCCAGGCTGATATTGCCCGGGCCGCCGGGATAGATGCTCCAACTGCCGTCTTCGTTCTGGTAGCGCAGCATCTCGGTGAGCGCGCGCTGCATGCGCCCGCGAACTTTGGGGTCAGTGGTTTCGAGCAGGACGTGGAGGAAGATATAGTCGGCTTCCAGCATGCCGTCCGCTTCCAACTCGCCGACCCAGTGGCCGTCCTCCTGCTGCATCTGGAAGATGTGTTGTTTCGCGGACTCGACTGCTTCGTCTACCTGATCCAGGCCAGCATCGATGCGCCCGAACTTTGGCTGCGTGGTGGGCAGTTGCATCTGCTGCACAGGAGCCCCGAGCGGGTTCTCATCCACAGATCGATTCATGCCATCTCTCTCGCAACTAAGCGTCCTGTATCTGTAGAGCGACCAACAACAGCTATAGTGGCCGCTCTTCGGCGACTAGCCACGTCAAATGGACCTTGCTACCCGCAGTGACAGGAAAGCGCCCCTAGCGGGCGGCGACTGCCGCTGGCCCTATAGCCTGCACAATCTCTGCCGGAAGTCCGAAGCGTACGTTCTCCGGCATCACTTCCACTTCATCGACGGTCCCAAAGCCCTTGGCCGCAAGATACGCGACCACCTCCGAGACCAGAATCTCCGGCGCCGACGCGCCGGCCGTGACTGCAACCGTCGAAACGCCCTCCAGCCACGCGGGCTGAATGGCGTTTGAGTTGTCTATCAGATGCGCGACCGTGTTTAAGTTACGCGAAACTTCTACTAACCGGTTCGAATTCGAACTGTTGGTGGATCCCACCACCAGCACCAAGTCCGCCGTATGAGCCACATTCTTCACCGCTACCTGTCGATTCTCCGTCGCGTAACAAATGTCTTGCGAGTGCGGCCCGACAATGTTGGGAAACTTTTCTTTGAGTGCCTGGATAATATCCCGCGCCTCATCGAGGCTCAGAGTCGTCTGCGTCAGATAGGCCACTCGATTGGGATCGGGTACCTCGAGCGACGCTACCTCCGCCGCCGAAGAAACCACCTGGGTCACATCCGGAGCCTCGCCCAGCGTCCCCTCGATTTCATCGTGATCGCGATGGCCGATCAGCACCAGCGAGTAACCTTGCTTGGCAAACTTTACTGCTTCGACATGTACCTTTGTGACCAGCGGACATGTCGCATCGATCACCTTCAGACCCCGCTCCTTAGAGCGCTGCCGTACGGCCGGCGACACTCCGTGCGCGGAGTAGATGACGCGCATGCCTTCCGGCACATCGTCGATGTCTTCGACAAAGATCGCGCCCTTTTCTGCTAACTCGTTCACTACAAAACTGTTGTGAACGATCTCTTTGCGCACGTAAATAGGGGCGCCAAAGGTTTCCAGGGCGATCCCGACAATGTCGACCGCTCGCACTACCCCCGCGCAGAAACCGCGTGGCTTCAACAACAGGACGCGTTTTGTGGCGGTTGGATCGATGACCGAGGGCTCAGTTGCTGGGGGCTCGATAGTGTAAGGAATCACATCCCCTAGTATACCGGCACGGCGACTCGTTGTCAGGCAAAGACTGCACCATCTTTAGTGCGGATTCCGCCTAGATACCGGTTGCTTCGGCCAGCATCTGCTCAGCATGACGAAGCGAGGTCTCCGACCTCTTTGCCCCGCTCAGCATGCGCGCCACCTCCTCGACGCGTTCGGCCTGTTCCAAGCTGCGGACCGTCGTTCGCGTCCGGCCCTTTTCTTCCCGCTTTTCGACCACAAAGTGCTGCGTGGCGAAGGCAGCAATCTGCGGCAAATGAGTCACGCAGAGCACCTGCTGCGAGCGGCTCAGGAGCTTGAGCTTCTTCCCTACGGCTTCCGCGGCACGGCCGCCGATACCGATGTCGATCTCATCGAAGACCAGCGTGCGCGGCAGCAGCGTCCTGCGCCTCCCTTTGCCGGCGCGCGCCGCGCCTTCTTCCACACTGACCTTCAATGCCAGCAGCACGCGGCTCATCTCGCCGCCGGAAGCAATCTGGTCGAGCGGCTTGAGAGGCTCGCCTGGATTGGTCGCGATCTGGCAGGCGATCGTGTCCCAGCCATGGGCCGTCCAATGCGCCTCTTCTTTGCGAGCATCTACATCCACCGCGAAGCGCACCTTCATCGCCAGATCGTTGATCTGCCGCTCAGCCATGCCGGCAAGTTTCTTCGCCGCGGCTGCGCGTGCCGTCGTCAGCAGCTCCGCTTCGCGAGCATATTTTGCCGCTTCAGCGGCAAGCTGTGCTCGTAGGTCGGCCAGCACTGCGTCGCGGTTCTCGAGCTCATTCAGCTTAGTGGCGACATCCTGCCCATACGCAATCACCTCGCTGACGCTCGCGCCGTATTTGCGCTTCAACCGATCCAGCAGCGCCATCCGATCTTCGATATCGGCAAGCCGCTCCGGCGAAGCCTGAATCCCCTGGCCGAAATCGCGTACGGTCTCGGCGACATCTTCCACCGTGGCGCGCGCGGAAGCCAGTTGATGCGCCGCATCGGCAAAGCGCGGCTCATAGCGGGCGAGTTCCTCCAGGTGGCGTTCCGCCGCACGCAGGGACGCCTCGGCGGCATTATTTCCCTCGTAGAGTTGCTCATACGCGCCCATCGCGGCCGCATAGAGCTTCTCGGCATTGTTGAGCACCCGCTTCTCTGTCTCCAACTGACCATCTTCCCCGTCGCGCAGCGCGGCCGACTCGATCTCGCGGGACTGGAAGCGCCATAGATCTGCCATGCGTAACCGTTCCTGCTCATCGCTCTCCAGCGATTGCAGCTTGTCCGCGCACTCGCGCCACGCCGCATGGGCTGTGGCGACCGTTTCCGTCGAGATACCGGCGAAGCGGTCCAGCAGCAGGCGTTGCTGGGTTCCGTCGAAACCGGCCAGCGTCTCGGATTGGGCGTGGATCAGGGCCAGCTCCGGCGCCAGCAACTTCAATACCGCTGCCGTGGCTGGCTGGTTATTCACAAAGACACGTCCCTTGCCCGACGTAGCAATCTCCCGGCGCAGCAGGATTTCGCCGTCACCAGCATCGATGCCATGCATCTCCAGGATCCGCTCCGCTTCTTCGGTAGTCTCGAAGACACAGGTGACGACCGCCTTGTCCGACCCGTGACGCACCATGTCGGTGGATGCCTTGCCACCCAGCAGCAGCGCCAGAGCATCCACCAGGATCGATTTGCCCGCGCCGGTCTCGCCGGTGAGCAGATTCAGCCCCGCACCCAACACCGCGGTCGCGTGGTCGATCACCGCATAATTTTCCGCACGCAGCTCCAGCAACATAGTCTCTTCCGAGGGCGAGCATAGCAGAGCCCTGGGCGCCATTACGCACCTGGTTACGCCTCTCCATGACCGCACGGAGTAGCCCTTTCGTCACTTGGCAATCCCTATCCGCTGGGGTTTCTTCCTGCTACCCTTTCTAGGAGCCGCAGATGACAGCCCAACCGATTTTTTTCGCGATCCTCCTGCTCTTTCAGGGCGATGACCAGGGCGCCCCTGTCCCTCTCCCGCACTCCAGCAGCAATGCCATTCTGGAAATGCTGCGGGCCAGCGGGGGAATTGCCCTCACCGTCCTGGGAATCCTTGCGCTGGCCAGTCTCTTCTCCTGGGCCATCATTCTCGGCAAGTGGATTGGCTTCCGCCGTGCGCGCAGCCAGAGCCGGGCCTTCCTGCGCGCCTTCCGCAAGGCAGCCCGTTTGCAGGAGATTGGTGCTGTCTCCGAGCAGTACAAGCCCAGTCCTCTGGTCAACGTTTTTGACGAGGTCTATGAGACCTACCGCCGCCAGACCGGAGGCTACGGACCGCCGCGCAACATCACTGCGTTAGAGCGCACCGCCCAATCGGCCTCGAGCGAAGCCCTCACCTTCATGGAGCAGCGCCTGACCTGGCTGGCCACCATTGGCGCCATCTCTCCGTTCATTGGGCTCTTCGGCACCATCATGGGCATCGTGGATGCATTCCACGGGCTGGGTACAGCAGGCGCCGCGACATTGCGCGCCGTCGCACCTGGCGTCTCCGAGGCGCTCATCACCACCGCCGCGGGT
>DASQRJ010000439.1:0-2653 GCA_035642955.1 Acidobacteriaceae bacterium | reverse complement strand
GCCATCTGGCGGCTTGTCGACGAGTGTCGAGCCGACGAACCATCGCGAAAGTTCTCCAAATTCTTTTGGATTTCTGCCTGGCGCTATCATAAGCGGCGCTTTCCGGAGAACCCGTTGCGGAAACAGATCGCGTATGGGTTCGCGTTTACCTGGTTGTTTGGGATGGGTAGCTTTGCTCTGTTCGTAATTAACAATCTCAGTGGCCGTTGGCCGCACTGAATGCAAACTACCCCACCCTGGCTTCGCCAGAATGGGGTACCCATTTTGGTGGCGCTGCTGACAGACAGCAGACAGCAGATCCCTCTGTTCCGCTTCGCTCCAGTCGGGATGACGAGGACGCAGAGCGATGATCCCCGGCGCGTTACTGGAATCCGCGTGATTCGTAACGACGGTGCGGTCGTCCTGGCGTTCTTTTGCCAGGCGCCGCGCACCACGTTCGCGATAATCATGTGAACACCGCGTTACAGACAGCATCACAGATCTATATCTTCCGGGACGCATAACCACGCATGACGAATGCCCAGTTGACCTCGGTTCTTTTTGCGCTCCTGCTTCTGGTGGGGTTTGCCCAGTTGCTGGGCTACCTGTTCGTAAAGATGCGGCAGCCGAAGGTGGTGGGCGAGATCCTGGCCGGGGTGCTGCTGGGTTCCGCGGTGCTGGGCAGGGCGCCGGCCGTTGCGCACCTGATGGACGCCGCAAAGCACCAGGGCAACATTCTGGATTTTGTGTACTGGCTCGGACTGCTGCTGCTGATGTTCCTCTCCGGAGCGGAGACACAGCAGTTGTTCACGCGTGACGAGCGCCGCGAAGTCAGCTGGCTGACCATTGTGGGTACCGGGCTTCCCTTTCTGCTGGGGCTGGCGTTCGGTCCGTGGCTGATCCGGCCTTCGCTGGCAGGCACGAACGGCAACCGCGCTTCGCTGATCATCATTCTGGCCGTCGGCGTGGCGGTCACGTCGGTGCCGGTAGTTTCGAAGATCTTTGCCGACCTGAAGATTCTTCATACGCGATTCGCGCGCCTGATTCTGGGCGTGGCCGTGCTGGAAGACATCGTGCTGTGGCTTGCGCTGGCCGTGGCGACAGCGATGGCCGGGACGGCGGCGCTCAACCCGCGCGCGATGTCGTATCACCTGATTTCGACCATCGCGTTCTTCGTGCTGGGCCTGACGCTGGTTCCCCGGGCGATCAAGCGGTTGAATAAATCGCGCTTCAATGTGCTGGCGCAGCACTCTCCGACGGGCTATGCGATCGGGGTGCTGCTGACCTACTGCGTGATCGCCGGGTTGCTCGATGTCAGCATGGTCTTCGCGGCCTTCCTGGCCGGCTTCGCGGTGGTTCACAAGAAGCGCAGAATCTTCGCGGACTCGCTCGATTCCATCGGCAAGATGTCTTTTGCCTTTTTCATTCCGGTGTACTTCGCGATCGTGGGTTTGAAGCTGGATCTGATTCGCGGCGTGTCGTTGTGGATGATCGTGGTGTTTATCACGGGAAGCTGCCTGATCAAAGTTCTCTCCGTCTCGCTGGCGGGGCGGTTTGCGGGATTCCGCGGGCTGGATCTGATCAACCTGGCGATTACCACGAACGCGCGCGGCGGCCCGGGTATTGTGCTGGCGAGCGTGGCCTTCGACGCCGGGATCATCAGCTCGAAGTTCTATACGACGCTGGTGGTGGCGGCGGTGCTGACCTCGCAGATTGCCGGAGCGTGGCTGGATTATGTGCTGCGCAAGGGCTGGCCGCTGCTAACGGACTTGCCGTCCGGGGCAACGGCGCCTGCGGCGGGACTCGCCGTCCCGGCGGTTGCGCCTGCGGCGCGTGCAGTTGAATTCGCTTCCGTTGGTCGCTCACGCTCGGGGCTGTAGGCGAACTGGCTCATTCCCTGCCAGCTCCTGCAGTATTCCCCTCCGTGGTGGCGATGCAAACTCACTGACAAACGAAGGATGCAGCGTCGTTCCTGTCGCCCTTGCCTTTGTAGTGCGCCTGCTGCGGGTAGGGGCAGAGCGGACGCGTCATCACGATCTTGTGCGGGTCGGGGTCATGATCGGCGCCCTCGGCGTATTTGGCTGCAGCGATGGCCTGGGGCGCCTTGCCGTCTTCCACCCAATCCTGCAATGCATGAATCACATTGTTGCCGGCGGTGGAATCCTTCATGGCGGGAAGTCCCCACTGGCCGATCGAGTCCGCGCCGGGGCCACCGGCGCAGTGCTGAACGCCTGGCATGAGGTAGAGACGGGTGAAGCTCGACGTTTCGTCCTTGCCGAGCTTTTGCTGCACTTCCTGGTAGTAGTCGATGGAATAGATGGGGCTGATGGCGGCGTCGGCCCAGCCGTGATAGAGGATCAGCTTGCCGCCGCGGCCGCGAAAGGCGCTGAGATCGGGGTTGGTGGCGTTGAGCGCTTCGCTGGTCTTCTGGCGTGCGGCGTCGAGACCGGCCACGGGATCGAAGGTGCGAAAGTTCCACTTGGGATCGCTATAGACCATGTTGGCGAAGTAGCCGGTACCGTAGGCGACCATGGCGGATTTGCCCCGCTCCGGACCGGTGATCCACGAAGGCCACCCATTGGGATCGAGCTCGCCTCCGGCAGGAAGAATCGCGGGGATGGCGGTGTCGCCGACCTTCTGCTCGGAGAGAATCGCGCTGAGCGATTTCACTTGC
>DASQRJ010000438.1:0-9284 GCA_035642955.1 Acidobacteriaceae bacterium | reverse complement strand
GGGACAACCCGAAGACTCTTGCCACTCAGTACGCGATCGCGGGCGGTGTGGGTGCGCTCGCCGGTGCACACTTCGGTGGTCCCCCCGGCGCCCTCGTCGGCACCGGCATCGGCGTCGGCGTCATCACGGCCCATTTCCTGATCAACCGTCAGGTCGCGGTGCTGCCGGCAGGGTCTTCGCTCACTTTCGGCTTGAAACAGCCCATGCGGCTTACTCCGCTCACCGCCAGCGCGATGAATGTGAAATAGACGTTCGGCTGCATCACGATGAGGGGAGCCGCCCGGCTCCCCTCTTTTATGCCCGCTTCATTGCCTCTCGACTCTTGGTCAATCAAACTCTGCAGCATGGCTCCATCCCTCGTCATCCTCACTGGCGCATCCGGCAGCGGCAAGACCACCCTCGCACGGGCCATTCAGCAAGCCTGCCCTCCGCGCTGTGAAGTGCTCTTCTTCGATTCCGTCGGCGTTCCCTCCGCTGAGGCCATGCGCTCCTTCGGCGACGGCAATCAGCCGGGCGGAGCATGGCAGCGCGCCACTATTCTGCAATGGATGGAACATATCGCCATCAAGCTTCGAGCAGGGATATCAATCCTCTTCGAGGGGCAGATGCGCATCGCCTTCATTCACGAGGCGCTCGCCGTGTCTGGCATAGAAGGCGCCCACATCATCCTCGTGGATTGCAATGACGCCACGCGTCGCGCAAGGCTACATACCGATCGCAATCAACCCGAGCTCGCCAACGCGGACATGATGGCGTGGAGCCGCCTACCTTCATGACGAAGCTACGCAGGCAGGTTGTGAGAGCCTCGACACCGGAACCGTCCCGTTCGAGAATTGCCGTGAACGTATTCTGCGACTCATCTATGACTAGGACTAGCGCGCATCATCGTCCATCGCAATTGTAGACATCCACCGCGATCCGCCACTCTGGCTCCCGTTGTGTGGGAAATAGACGCCGCTTCATCGCTGCCGCCGTATCCCGGGTGTAGTGTTGCTCGCTCTCCAGCTTGCAGTTTTGATCGAGGTAGCTATCTCCCGGGTCCTGATTCAGTCCATACTGCACACCGCGCAGCGCCACCACGCGCGTGCCCGCATGGCCCTGCGCAAGCCAGTCCTTCGCCGCGAGAATCCCGCACGCCGGATGCTCGTCGAGCGCCTGGTATTTCGCGGAAGGTTGCGCGCAGGCGCGGCTCAGGTAGTAAGCAGCCACCGGATGGTCATAGACCAGCACCCCGCCGGCCGCGTGCTGCTGCATGCCAACCGCAACCGCGTCCTTCCAGTCGTCGATAAAGTGCGTGCTCGCGTAATAGCGCTGATGCAGCGTGCCAAACCATCCCACCGCGAACACTACCACCACCGCGGCAACCAGTCCCGTGCGGAGCCGCGGCCTCGTCTTCTGCGTCAGCGCTACCGCCAACGGCAAGAAGAACCATCCCATTAGGAACGGCAGCCGCTTGGTGTTGATGGAGCCGATCAACGCCAGCAGCGCGGTCGCGATCAGAAAGTACACCATCAGCCGTCGCGGCAAGCCCCGCGTTCCCAGCAGCGTCAATAGGTAACAGACGGCGCATAGCAGAGCGACCGGTACCCCGACCGCAAAGAACCAGGGCGCGAACGACTCGCTCACCAGCAGCGCATACATGTCGAAGATGTACGCCGCCAGCTTGCTGCCCTGCACCTGCACCGTCGGGTGCTGGGACAGGCGAAGAAACGATGGCCACAGCGGAACGAACAGTACTGCCAGCACCAGCAAAGCGGCTGCGGACTCGGCCCACGTCCTCCATCGGCGCGGTTTGCGAAACAGTGCCGCATCCACAGCGAGCAGGCCAATCAGCACCCAGCCGAAATAATTCGTATAGAGCAGAGCGGTTGCTGTCGCTATGGTTCCGGCAAGCCATCCGCGTGACTCCGTCTCCAGCCAGCGCACATAACAGTAGCTCAGCACCGCAACCAGCAGCGGCATCAGACTGAACCACCCCAGCAGTCGCCCGAAGTGGAAGCCATACGGTGAGAGCAACGCGGTCCACGCAAGTGCCACAGCGGCCGCACGACCTGCGATCCTGCGTGCCAGCAGCACCAGAATCGAAAACGCGCCTACGTAGCAGAGAATGAATGGCAGCCGTACCCAGAAGACGCTGCCCGGCACCAGCTTGAGCCAGAAGTGCACCAGTATGTCGGAAAGCGGCGGATGCTCATGTTGTCCAACCCCGGTAGCAAATAGCTTCAGCGTCTCCAGTGCGGGAGCTCGCGCCGTGTCTAGGATGAGGACCTCATCATCCAGTATGTTGAAGTGGCCGTTGCTCGCCGCAAGTCCTATTGTCAGCACAACAAGCGGCAATGCCGCCCAATATTTCCAGTTCGTCGACACGGATTCGCTCACGTTGTCTTGCTCAATCTGACTCATTGGCCCTCTCTAATCCCGCGGTACATGCTCCAGCAGCCGCCGCCACGTCTTCTGGTTCTTGCGATAGCTTTTCTTCAAATCTTCCAGAATGCGATCGAAATCCGCATGCGCGTGCAGCCGCTGCCATGCCGGGTTTTTGGAAAACCACGGATAATTTTCATTTCCCAGGTAGATCGCGCGGCGCAGCCAGTGCAGCGCCTCGCTCTCATCGCCCTCCACGGCGAAGTAGGTCGCCAGCCGGTACGCCATCTCGCTGTCCGCCTCCGCGGCCGACAGCGAATCCTCTTCGATCAACGATGCCGCTTTCTCCCGCTGCCCCACCTGCACATAGCACAGCGCCAGTGTTGGGAAGGCGATGCGCATCGAATCGTCCTCGTGGATCACCGTCTCCAGCAGCGAGATCGCCGTCTGCAACTCGCCCTTGCGCATGTGCTGGTAGGCCAGCGACGTCCGCAGCAGCGAGTGCTTCGGCTCCAGCGTCAGCCCCTTCTGCAGCTCTTCTTCGGCCAGCTCCAGTTGATTCTGATACTGATACACACGCGCGCGGTGGTTGTAGATCGCCGGCGCATTCGACGGATTCAGTTGCAACGACCGGTTGAACTGTTCCAGCGCATCCTCATACATGCCGTCCAACCGCAGCGTGATGCCCGCGATCGAGTGCACATTCCAGTCATTGCCGCTGGTGCGCAGCAACTGTTCGATGCCGTGGCGCGCGCTCTCCTTTTCGCCACGCGACAGCATCATATAGACGCGATAGAGATTGGCTTCGATCGATCCGGAGTCAATCTGAAGCGCTTTGTCGAAGGCCCGGCGCGCGCTCAGCAGATGCATCTGCCCGCCAAAGCCGTTGCGCACATACTGCAGATGCACAATGCCCAACCCGCTCCAGGCCGCGGCAAACTGCGCATCCCGCTCCACCACGCGTTCAAACCCTTGCAGGGCGCGATCCAGGTCGCCGCGCGAACCTGCGCGGGCCACGAATGACGACAGCAGCGCCCGCGCCTGCAGATACTCCTCGGAAACCCGCTCGCCCAGCCGCGGCGTCCGCATCGAGCGCTCGCTCTGCGCGCCGTTCAGCTTTTGCCCCATGCCCTGCAGCGTGGCGAAGACCTCGTTCGAGATCTCCGTCTGCACCGCGATCAGATCGAACGAGGCCACCCGGATCGCGCCGCCCGTCCGCACGCTCTGTCCCGCCACATCCAGCAGTTGCCAGTTCAAGTCGAAGCCGTCGTCGGAACGCATGAAATTCCCGGCCAGCACATAGCGCGCCAGCAGCCGCTGCCCCAGCGCCAGCGGATCCATCTGCTGCACGGAAAGCGGCAACTGCATCAGCGCGCTCGATGGCCGCACCACCAGCGACGGCATCCGCGCCAGCCGCGCCGCGATCGCGTCCGCCAGCGCAAAGCCATACATCGGCGACGACTCCTCCGGATGTCCCGCCGCCTTCGCGGGTCCAAGATTGCGGAACGGCAGCACCAGGATCGTGTTCTCCTTCGCCTGTTCATCCGCCGACTCGCGAAAACGCTCCGCCAGCATCGACAGCATCCCGGTCGAGCGCTTCTCCTGCTCCGCCGCCGGAACATTCGCCGGAACATCGAATGGCAGCCCGGCGGCCTCGAACTGTTTGGTGCGCATAATCGTCTTCAGCGATTCGCGCACATCCGCGGCCGATGCATACCTGTCCGCCGGATTCTTCTTCAGGCACCGGTCGATCACGCTCACCAGTTCGCCCGGCGACTCCGGACAGCAACTTTTCAAGGAGGGTGGATCCGCAAACTGGATCGCGCGCACACCCTGCAGCTCTTCCAGATCCGGCCGCACGAAGGGATGCCGTCCGCTCACCAGTTCGTACAGAATCACACCGAAGGCGAATAGATCACTCTGCACGCTGCTCTGTCCGGTGACGAACTGCTCTGGCGCCATATAGGCCAGCGTGCCCCCGCGCACCGAATAGGTGGCCGTCGCCGCGCCTTGCCTGCGCCGCGTCGGCTGCGCCGGATCGAACTCCGCTTCATCCGGACTCTTCCGCCGCGCCAGGCCGAAATCGAGAATCTTCACCAGGCCGCCATCGGTCAGCATCACGTTGGCTGGTTTCAAATCGCGATGATAGATGCCTATCTGATGCGCGGCGTTCAATCCATCCGCAATCTGAATGCCTACCGAAAGCACCAGCTGCACATTCGCCGGTCCCTGCGCAATCACGCGGTCCAGCGAGCGTCCCGGCACATACTGCATCACGATGTACGCTTCGTCGCTCGACTCGCCCACTTCATAGATGGCGCAGACGTTCGGGTGTTCGATGGCAGAGGCCAGCCGCGCCTCGCGCAGCACCGTCGTCCGCATCTGCTCCAGGGAGAGCGAGCCGCGCTTCAGGATCTTCAGCACCACCGGGCGCATCAGCAGCGTGTCGTTGGCCAGGTAGACCACGCCGCTGCCGCCGGAGCCCAGCTTCTTCAGAATCTCGTAGTGTTCAATCTCGCGCCGCTTCATCCGCCCCGTCGCTCATCGCTATCAGTGTAGCGGGCGGGAGATGAGGAAATTTCAGTAGAGCGCGAGGTCAGCGCAGATGTTCATGAAGAAACGCAAGCGTCCGCTCGCGCGCCCGCATCGCACAGGAGGCGCTGTGGCTCGCGCTTCCATCGCGGTTGAAGGCGTGACCCGCGTGGTAACGATAAATCTGCACCTCGGGGTGAGCCTGCGCAATGCTGTCGATCTCGCTCGCCGGAATGTGATCGTCCAGTTCGCCAAAGTGCAGCATGACTGGTACCTTCGGCCGCTCATTGACGTACTGCGCAATCATGCCTCCGTAGTAGCCGACCGCTGCATGAATTGGCAGGCGCGCCGCACTGAGCCACGCCAGCGTCCCACCCAGACAGTAGCCCACGACGCCAATCTTCTTGACGTTGCGGAAGCATCGCTCGCACTGCACCGCCGCCGCCACGTCATCCACGCCGGTCTCGATGTCGAAGCTCTTAAGAAGGTTCATCGCCCGCTGCATGTCCTCACCGTCATCGCGCAGCTCGACACCTTTCTCGATCCGGTCAAACAGCGCGGGCGCGACCACCACAAAGCCATCGTCGCTCGCAAACCGGTCTGCCACCGCGCGGATGTGCGCGTTCACACCAAAGATTTCCTGCACAATCACCAGTCCGCCCCTCGCGGGCACTCCCGGCTGCACTACGTAGGCATCCAGTACATGACCATCCTTCGCCCGAAGCTGCACCATCTCGCCCATCGCGCCTCACCTCCCACTCCTGAGATGCAATCGGCCTGCGTGCGGAACCTCGCGCTTCCACACCGAGGCAAGCCGGCCCATCAATGCAAGCCGCCGCCAAGCGGCCGCTCTGTCCCCTGCACCCGGCCCGCTACCAGCCGCCGCGGCCGCCGTCCCATGATGTACATCACCAGCCCGAAGACGAACATCAAGCCGCCCCAGATCAGGTTGATGTTCATCTCCAGCGACTTCTCATAGATCGCACTGCCCCGCGTGAACAGGCCATACACCGCCATCAGGCCGCCCGTGATCAGAAACATCAGCCCCAGCGGTATCCGGATATCCAATCCCATCGCGATCTCCTTAGGCCGCCCAGTTTTCGATTTTCAGTCCACGCACGCGGCGAAATTCACGCTCATTGTTCGTCACAAGAATCAGTTTGGTTGACAAAGCATGTGCGGCAATCCAGAGATCGTTGCCGCCGATCGACTGTCCGCGACCCTCCAGTTCCGCGCGCAAATCCCCATAGCGTCTGGCCACCTCGGCATCCATCATCAACGGCGGGACGCCAGCAGCTATCAGCTCCAGAATCGCCATTGCATGCCGGCGTCTGCCCTTCTTCGCACCGAAGTACAGCTCGCCATAGCTGATGATGGACATAACCAGAGTGCCGGGAGAGAAGCGCTCGAGGCGGGCACGCGATATGAGGCCGTCTCGAAGATAGATCACCGTATCGGTATCGAGCATATAGCGTGCAGGGCTCACAGTCTCTTCCGTTTCTGCGGCGGTCGGGTATCGCGGATATCTTCAAACATTTCGTCCGGAAGCTGCTTCAGCAGATCCACGATGTACCCGAGGTTCTGAGGTTTCTCCCGCAGCACCAGTTCATCGCCTCGCCGCGTGATCTCTACTTCCTTGCTGCGAAAGCGAAACTCCTTCGGCAGCCGAACTGCCTGACTATTTCCCGATTGGAAAATCTTCGCGGTCGCCATAAACATCCTCCGTATATATGCCTAGTATATACGAGCCTTTACGCGAAGATCAGATTCAGCGTCACTGCCATCGCCAGCACCACCGCCGCCAGCGTCACCGGCCGCTTCCACCATGGCAGATCGTGCTCTTCCAGCTTCGGCGTCAGCGAATAGACCAGCCCCACCAGCTCTCGCTCCTCGCGCGGCTTGGTTAGCACGCTCACCACCAGCGTTACGATCAGGCACACCACAAAGGCCCAGATCGCCGTCCAGAAGTTCTGCGCCATCTCGCTCGGATAGCGGTGCACGACGCCCAGCCAGCCGCCCTTCACGCTCACGCCCTCGCCTGCCGGCAAGGTCAGCCCGATGTGCGCCAGTCCCGTCAGCACACCCGCCAGCAGCCCTGAAAAAGCCGCGTGCCCGGTTGCGCGCTTCCAGAACATTCCTGCCAGAAAGGTCGCAAACAGCGGCGCATTCACAAATGCAAAGACCATCTGCAGCGCATCCATGATGTTGTTGAAGTTGGTCACCGTATATGCCGCGCCAATCGACAGCAATATGCCGCCCACGGTAGCCACGCGCCCCATCCATAGATAGTGTTCGTCGGTCTCATGCTTGCGGATGTACGACTGGTAGATGTCGTAGGTCCACACCGTGTTGAAGGCGGTCACGTTGCCCGCCATGCCGGACATGAAACTCGCCAGCAGCGCCGTCAGCCCCAGTCCCAGAATGCCGGTCGGAAAATACCGCAGCAGCATATTCGGAATCGCGAGATCGTAGTTCAGCACCGGCTTGCCATTCTGGTCTACCTCCGGCTCACCGGTGATCGCATTGAGCTTCACTGGAATCAGCCCGCGGCCTTCCATCGCGACCGCTCCGTTCGTCCCGGCCGCAACCGCCGGTCCAGCCAGATGCGCCTGCACGGTAGGCACCGAAATCGCGATCAGCCCCGGCAGAATCACCAGGAAGGGAAAGAACATCTTCGGAATCGCCGCAATCAGCGGCACCTTGCGCGCGCTCTCTTCCGAATCCGCCGCCATCGCCCGCTGGATCACCAGAAAGTCCGTGCACCAGTAGCCAAAGCTCAGCACAAAGCCCAGCCCCATCACCAGCGAGAACCACTCCACGCCCAGCGGATTTGTGCTCGCATGCTCCATGCCGCGCCACGAATGCGTATACGCCGGCCCCAGCGCGTGCTTGATCCCGTTCCATCCGCCGACGTGCTTCAATCCGATCCACACCAGCGGCAGAAAGCCCGCCACGATCAGGAAAAACTGCAGCACCTCGTTGTAGATCGCGCTGGTCAGCCCGCCCAGGAAGATGTATGCCAGCACAATCACCGCGCTGATCGCGATCGACACGTGAAAGATCCAGCTCAACGGGATATGCGCCGCCAGAAACAGTGAATCCAGCATGTGCAGGTTCTGGATCAGCAGCGCCATCGCGTACATCGAGATGCCGCTCGAGAAGACGGTCATGACCGCAAACAGGATCGCGTTCAGTCCGCGCGTCTTCTCGTCGAAGCGCAGCCGCAGAAACTCCGGCACCGAGCGTGCCTTCGATCCGTAATAAAACGGCATCATGAAGATGCCGACAAACACCATCGCGGGGATCGCGCCGATCCAGTAGAAGTGGCTGGTCGCGATGCCATACTTCGCGCCGGAGGCGCCCATCCCGATCACTTCCTGCGCGCCCAGGTTCGCGGAGATGAAAGCCAGCCCGCAGATCCACGCCGGAATCGACCGCCCCGCCAGAAAGAAATCGTTGCTGGTGCGCATATAGCGCTTCAGGGCAAACCCGATGCCCAGCACGAAGACGAAGTAGACCAGCATGATCAGCCAGTCGATGAAGGTCAGTTGCACGCGCCGCCTGCCTGTCCGGGATCGCTGCTGGAAGGGATGCCCGTGTAAAGGCTTTCATTATACGCAGCGCCACCCGATGCCGGGTGAGGCTTATCTGAAAGCCGGACAGAAACAGTTGGCCATCGCGAGCTATCTGTGAAAACGCATCAGCCAGTACACCAGGCCCGTGAGCATCGCGGTCGCCACCACCACAGCAAACTGGTACCAGTAGAAAAACGGGAAGCCAAAGAGCTCCGGCGTCGTCCGCGCGTACATCCCCGGATACACCAGCAGCAACAATGGCAACACCAGCAGCCACGCCCAGTAACGTCGTTTGCTCTTTGTCTCTTTTAGCTTCGCTCGCGCCGTGCCTTGCCCGTTCATGCCGCCGATTATAGGACGCCCTCACCTCTTCTGCGGCAACTCACTCACCACGCTTCCATTCTCATCCAGAAATTCAGCGATAACATTCCATCCGCAACCCCGAAAATACTGCAACGCCATAGACAGTCCCGCGAATCCAGGTCTATAGTTCGACCCATGTCGCGTTCGCATATCGGTCCCGCCTGTCATGTCTGCAAGCCACGCGTGATCAGGCGTCTGCATACGCGCACGACTCAGGCGTAACCACTACCGACCGCCGAACGGCCCACGACTAAGAATCGTGGGCCGTCTTGTTTTGCAGCACACCAGCAAAGTCCTCCGCGTGACCGCTTGCAGTGGACCGCGCCGAAACATCCCGACGCGGATCAGCCCGCGATGCGCCTTCCGATGCTCTCGGTTTTCAACGTCCCTCAGGCCGCCACCTTCACCTTCGGCAGAAACTTCTTCTTGTAATACGCCGTCGTCAGCGCA
>DASQRJ010000437.1:0-3098 GCA_035642955.1 Acidobacteriaceae bacterium | reverse complement strand
AACTGCTGCGGCTGAGGAAAGGGCAGCGGCCGCAGGATCACGCCATACAGAATCAGGAAGACGGTGAGATTTGCGCCGATGCCAAGCGCCAGTGTGAGTATGGCGGCAGCGGTGAAGGCAGGGGTCTTGCGCAACTGCCGTGCGGCGTAGAACAGATCCTGCGAGAGGAAATTCATCATCGCTGCTGCCTCCGGCGATAGGCGGGAGAGAGAGCCCCAGCCCCGGATGGTGCAATTGGCCATCCATGAGACTGTTTTTAGCTAATCCTCTGATTCTTCAGGCGATGCCTGGGTGCTAAGCGGTGTCACCGCGGGGACCAGGCGTCCACTTCCGGACGGGCTTTGTTCGGCGATGGACAAAGACGACGCTTCGAGATTGCCGAAGGGCGACGCTGCGATGGGAAAAAGAGCTAGCGCGGCTGGCGCGCAGCGGCGTGTTCCGGCGCGCTGCCTTTGGTCTCCGCGAGGGCATCGTCGATCAAGGAGTAGAGCTTGGTGCGGTCCACCACCTCGACGAAGGGCGTACCCCGGGTCTGGTTGGTAACCACCCAGATGGTGGGGGTGTGCTGGATGCCGACGCTCTGGCCGAGCGCGTAGTCGGCTTTTACGAGCGCGGCGAGCTTACCCTGCGGATCGATGACGAAGGGGAGTGCCAGCTTGTGGTCTGCGGCGAACTTCTCCGTGAAGGCGTGCAGGTTGGGCAGCCCCTTGCTGCCGTCATAGGTGCCGGCGTCGGTGATGACGGTGATTTCATCCTGGTGAGCAAAGACGGCATCTCGATATTCGTCACCGAGCTTCTTGCTCTTGGTGTCGAACCAGCGCGCGTTGACGGCCGCCTGGAAGCTCCAGTCGTGCTGCGGCAATGGGAAGTCGTGACGCACCCAGGGGATTTTGTATTGCTCGGCGGCTTGCTTGAGCAACGGGTTGGCACGGGCGCAGTCCGGGCATTCAAGGTCGCCAAACTCGACGATGGCGACACGCGCACCGGCCGGTGGATGCAACGGCGCGGTATTGTGCACCTGGGTCCTTTCCGCGACGGGAACCGAAAGGGCTGCAGGCATGACAAACAGCGTGGCGGCGAGGGCGGCGGAGACGAGCAGGGAAGCTGGGCGCATGGACATTCTGTTGGACGCGAAACCAACTCCATTGTAGCGGGACTGGCCGTCCAGGCAACCGCGCCTGTGGCGCGGGTGGTGGGGCTTGCTCCCTTTGGTCGCTCGCGTTAACCCTTGTGGCCAATTCGGCCTCGATTTGCCGCCTGTGGAGCGACAAAGAGGTGATCTAGTTCATGTGAGAGGGCGCGTTTATCACAATCTTCGGTAGTGAAACTCCTTGAGGACTGATCGCCTCGGTGGCTGCCTGGGAATTACTTCTTTTTAAGCACCGCGCTGGTGGCTTCGTCGTAGGCCACCCGCTCGGCGAATTTGCGCAGGTCGTCGTAGCGCGAGGCGTCGAGCTGGAGCTGTTTCACGGTGTATTCGCGGGTGTAGTGCAGAGTGGTGGCGTCGGCGGTGACAGCGCTGTGGTAAGACGCGAAGTCGGTGTCGAGCGAGACCGGGTCGGGAAGCTCGTCGACGACATAGCCGGGCGGCAGGGTGACGTCGATGCGGTCGCTGCGAGTCTGGACGGCGCTGAGGTCGATGGGCCAGGTGCGTGTTTCACGCGGCAGGGCCCAGGCGTCCGAGCCGAGGATGCGCGGCCGCACCAGCAACAGGTCGCCGGCGCTGCGCGCGTAGTTCGCCACGCGGAAGCTGTAATCCAGCTCCAGGGGACGGCTGAGGTCGGTGGAGTGTTCCGCCGCTACCTTCTCGATGGCGACGCTGTCGAGATCGCTGCGAAGGCGCTTCTCCAGGTAATCGCGCTGCTGCTGCTGGCTGCCCTCGGTAAAGGTCACGCGCGGCCGTTCTGCGGCGTAGCCGAAGCGCTGTTCGACCACGGTAGCTTCGAGCGAGCCATCGGCAGCGAGCTGCGCATGGATGGTGTGATCGATGCGGTCGGCGGCCGGCGCCATGACCGGGAGCGCGATGAGCTGGCTCTGATCGCCTTCGCTGAGGATGCCGTAGCCGCCCTGCTCATAGGGCGGGATCTGGCCGATGGGGACCCATTCGTTGGTGGGGTCGAAGATCAGATAGCGCTTGCCGCTCTTTGCGGTGACGACGGATTGCAGGAGCGGATTGGCATAGCCGGCGGGAATCTCGATGGCCGCGATGGCGTGATTGCCGTCGATGGAGGGAATTTTGGGATCGACGAAGCCGCGCCGGGTGTCGACCAGCACCCATGTGGAGTGAATGCCGACGCTCTCCAGCATGGCGCGCAGCAGCGTGGCCTTGTCCTTGCAGTCGCCGTAACGGTTGCGGAAGACGTCTTCCGCGGTATGCGGCCGGTAGCCGCCGATGCCGATTTCGATGCCAACGTAGCGGATGTTGCGCTGCATGTAGTTGGCGATGCTTTGGATTCTGGCGGTGAAGTCGGTTTGACCGGCGACAAGTTCTTTGGCCTTGGCGGCGAGGTCGGGTGTGGCCTGGGCGCTGGCTGAAGCCAGGGCGGTGTACCACTCGCCGATGGCGGTCCAGCGCGCGTCCCCGGTGGGCTGGGAGTCGTGCGAGTAGCGAACCACAAGGCGGCCGGCCATGGATTCAAACTCGGGCGTCATGGGGACATCCGCGAGGTCTACGCCCGGGACACGATCGATCTGCCAGCGATAGTGTCCTGGCGCGGGCTGGCTGGTGGTGACGCCAGCGTCCTTGCGGGCGGCTACGGAGTAATGCCAGTCCGGCGGCAGAATCAGCTCAAAGACGGAGTGCAGCGTGGGGATGCTGTCCTGAAAACCCCAGGAGTACTCCTGCACATAGGGGCGCATGGTGCGCTCGTACTCGTAGGCGACGACGGCGCCGGGATCGGCGGCGGGTGCATGCGCGACTTTGGCCTGGAGGTCGACATAGAGCATGCCGTACTCGTCGTCGCCGACCTCGGCGATTTCGTTGTCGCGCAGGGTGTAGGGATGGCCGTCCGAGGCGATGCTCCACACGTGGAATGAGTGGAGTTTGCGGTCGCGATCGATGGGAACGAAGACGGTGGCGAAGCCGCGACCCTGGGGGC